>DATGXG010000026.1 GCA_035299085.1 Bacteroidales bacterium
GTACCTTGAAAGCGGCTGGCTTCCCGAATGGGCAAGTCCCGGTCACCGGGATTGCATGATCGGATCAAATTCCGCGTCAATAGTTGCGGATGCGTACCTGAAGGGTATTCGCGGATACGACATTCAAAAATTATATGAAGCCGTACTTAAAAATTCGGAAAATGCAGGTCCGATCAGTTCAGTGGGAAGATTGGGAGTGGGTTATTACAATTCAAAAGGTTATATTCCGTATGATGTAAAAATCAATGAAAATGTGGCCCGCACGCTTGAATATGCCTATGACGATTTCTGCATATGGAAGCTGGGAGAGGCTCTTGGGAGGCCAAAGGAAGAAACCGACCGGTTTGCACAACGGTGCCTGAATTATAAAAATGTTTATGACAGCACTTCCAGGCTCATGCGGGGCCGAAATGCTGACGGTACTTTCCAGTCTCCTTTCAGTCCTTTTAAATGGGGAGATGCATTTACCGAAGGAAACAGCCTGCATTATACATGGTGCGTATTTCACGACATACAGGGTTTGATTGATCTTATGGGCGGAAACCGGAACTTTGTTACCATGCTGGATACTGTTTTTAAGCTGCCTCCAATTTTTGACGACAGTTATTACGGTTTTCCGATTCATGAAATCAGGGAAATGCAGATTATGAATATGGGGAATTACGCGCATGGCAACCAGCCGATACAACACATGGCCTACCTGTATGATTACGCCAATGAACCCTGGAAAACTCAGTTTCATGTGAGAGACATTATGGACAGGCTTTATACGCCGGCACCCGACGGGTATTGCGGTGATGAAGACAACGGTCAGACCTCGGCCTGGTATGTTTTTTCTGCCATGGGCTTTTACCCTGTGTGCCCGGGAACAATGCAATATGTAATCGGTTCACCCGTATTCAGCCATGTTAAGATTAATCTTGAAAACGGAAAACAGGTTGAGATAAATGCAACGAATAATTCACCTGCCAACAGGTATGTTCAGCAGATTCGTTTGAATGGCAAAAGTTATGGCAGAGTGTGGTTTGATCATAATGAAATGTTGAAAGGCTGCAAAATTGATTTTTCAATGTCAGCAACCGCGCAAAAATCATGGCTGAGCGGAGATGAGGGATTACCGTATTCTTTTTCCAGGGGATCAGGGATCAGTAATCGGTAAACGGTAAACGGTAATAGGTGTTAAGACCAAATTAACACCGAACATCGAACACTGATTTATGATTTAAGAAATATCTCTTAGGCCTTAATACCTTATTGCTTAAAACCTAACAGAAAAACAGACAAACAGACAAACAGACTAACAGACCAACAGACTACAGACTAATTTTTCACTATCTTTGCAATCAAACCAGAATAAACTATGAGAACCGTATATTCCGAGGAACCCGAAGAAAATAAAAATCCTGAAAAACAGGCATCACTCAACAGGGTAGTTGAACAGAAATTTCTTGAACAGCGCAAAATATTCTTATGGGGAGAAGTCGACGACAGGTCGGCTGAAGTAATCGTGAGCAAATTGCTATACATGGAAGCTGCTGATCCGGGCAAACCCATTACTTTTTATATTAATAGTCCGGGAGGCATGGTAACAGCAGGTTTTTCAATTCTTGACACCATGAACCTGATCAGCTCACCCGTATCAACTGTCTGCATGGGACTTGCCGCATCTATGGGTTCGTTGCTGCTGTCGGCCGGTGAGAAAGGACAACGGTATATTTATCCCCTGGGTGCAGTGCTGATCCACCAGCCCAGTATGGGGTACCTGCAGGGACAGGCTGCCGATATTGCCATACATGCCCGGCAGATCATAAAATCAAAAGAAATCACAGCCGATATCCTGGCAAAGAACTGTAACCAGTCCGTGGATAAAATATTGAAGGATTTTGACCGCGATTACTGGATGAATGCGGAAGAATCCATAGCCTACGGAATTGTGGACAAGATGTATTCGATGAAGTAACTTTGAATGATGCTGTCGATTAACAGCTTTCATCACATAGCGATCATTTGTTCCGACTACAGCAGGTCGAAACATTTTTACACGCATGTCCTTCCGCTAGAAATAATCCGTGAAACTTATCGCCGGGAGCGGGATTCCTATAAGCTTGATCTTTCATTGAACGGAATATTCCTGATTGAGCTTTTCTCCTTTAATAATCCTCCCCCCAGGGTTTCCGGTCCCGAAGCTGCCGGCCTCCGCCACCTGGCATTTGAAGTGCATGATATGAATGAGGCCTGCCGGCATCTCGAAGAACAGGGCATTCCCTATGAAGCTGTCCGCACAGATACTCTGACAGGTAAAAAGTTCACTTTTTTCAGAGATCCCGATGATCTTCCCGTTGAATTTTACGAACGATGATTGTACTGGAAGACTACATAAAGGATTCTGAGAAATTTTGCGGCAGGGAGAAATTACCCTGGGAAATCACTTCACATCTGCAGAAAATTATAACAGCCCTCATTCAGGAGCTTGATGCCAATTTCATCATCAACAATGATATTGCCATCCACAAATCGGCCACGATTGAAGATTCCGCTATAATTAAAGGTCCTGCTATCATTGGTGCCGGTTGTTATGTCGGAAATAATGTCCTCCTGCGCGGAGGGATTTTCCTTACCGAAAGGGTTACAATTGGTTCAGGATGTGAGATAAAAACTTCACTGTTGTTTCCTGGATCTTCGGTGGCTCATTTCAATTTCGTAGGCGACAGTATTATTGGAACAAACGTAAATATAGAAGCCGGTGCAGTAATCGCAAACCACCTGAATGAGAGAGAAAACAAAATCATCATCGTTAATGATGGCGTGCAAATTTTTGAAACAGGGGTTGAAAAATTCGGTGCTGTTGTGGGTGATCATTGTAAAATCGGTGCTAATGCCGTGCTATCACCCGGAACGCATTTAAAACCCGGAACCATTGTAGGCCGGCTTGAATTAATCAGGCAATCATGAAGCTGAAAGGTGTTGTTTTCGATTTCAACGGAACTCTTTTATGGGATACCCCTTTGCATAATAAGGCCTGGGATGTATTTCTTCAACGGTATCATCTTAAAATGACCGATGATGAAAAAGACAAAAGGATCCATGGGCGGAATAACGAACTTATTTTCAGGGATATTTTTAATAAAAGCCTCACTTCTGAAGAAATTCTGAATTTTGTTGAAGAAAAGGAATCGATATACCGCGATATCTGCCGTGAAGTGAAAATTGACCTTGCCCCCGGTGCAAGAGAGTTGATTGCCTTCCTTAAAGACAATCGGGTTGCCTTTGCCATTGCCACAGCTTCGGAAATCGGCAATGTCAGTTTTTACATTGAATTTCTGAGGCTGGATAAACTGATTGATCCGCGATATATCCTTTATAATGACGGATCCTATAAAAGCAAGCCTGACCCGGATATGTTTTTATCGGCTATAAATATTCTTGGACTCTTGCCGGCGGATGTCCTGATTTTTGAGGACTCCTATGCGGGAATTGAAGCGGCTCTTGCTGCCAAACCCGGCAAAGTGATCATAGTGAATTCCACAAACAAAGATTATTCGTGTTTTAAGGCGGATGCCATAGTTCATTTCAGCCAGGTCAGCCATTCCCTGTTTACCTGATGAACAAGGAATTGAATGCAACTGTTGTACATGTGGAATCTCACATAAAACAAAAACAAAATGATTAATGCAGATCTTCACATACATACTGTTTACAGTGCAGACGGAGAATTAAGTACAGGTGAAATTCTGAATCTGGCCAGAAGTTCGGGCATGGAAACGATAGCTATAACCGACCACAATGTGACCGGCGGAATTTCAGGAGCGCTAAAAGATGCTGCGGGTGCAGGCATTAGGGTTATTCCCGGAATCGAAATTGATTGCATATATAAAGGAACCGATCTGCATGTGCTTGGATATAATATACAATGGAAGGACCCGGCATACACCCGGCTTGCTGATGAAATTTCGGGATTGGTCAGGACTGCATTCAATGAAATGGTACATAACCTGAAAATCCTGGGAATTGAAGCAGAAGCGGCAGAAATCATGAAAACAGAAGGTGACAGGCTTCCGTCGGCTGAAATGATTGCTGAGTACCTTTTGGGCAATCCGGCGTATGATCATCATCCCAAACTGGCTCCATACAGGGCAGGCGGCGAACGGAGTGATAATCCTTATTTGAATTTCTATCTTGATTTTTTTGCCCAGGGAAAACCGGCTTATGTGAAGATATCGTTTATGGATTTCAGTAATGCCATATCTCTTATAACAGGCACCGGCGGAATTCCGGTTATTGCTCACCCTGGTCATAATTTCAGGGGCAGGGAAGAGGTGGTTATTGATCTGCTTGCTGCCGGAGCAAAAGGAATTGAGGTTTTCAATAATTACCACAATGAAAGCCAGATTGCATACCTGTCGGATGTGGCCGTGAAGCGCAATGCTCTAATCACATGCGGCAGCGATTTTCATGGTAAAAATAAGCCGGCTATACAAATGGGTCAGTTTAAACTGAACGACCGCTATGAGGGCTACCTTACTGAAAGCATAGAGGAGCTTTTATGCTAAAAGAAAGGGCGAAGGAAGATCCTTCGCCCTGCTGCACCATTATTACTCTATTACTTATTGCGCCTGAAAATTATTTAACCAATTGTAAACCTGAAAGAACTAAAATGCTTCAAAGTTTTCACTCTCGCCGTTGTTCCTGAGGTCAAGTTCAGACACACCGGCTTTCATTTTACTTTGCTGTGTACTGCTTTTAGATACCTGTTTTGCCGAATTATGCAGTCTTGATGAAATTATTTTTGAAGTGGTATTTCTTTCTAATCCCGTCTTATAAAATGCAACCAGGTCTTTCAACTGCTCAGCCTGGGCTGCCAGTTCCTGCGCACTGGATGACATTTCCTCTGATGCCGAAGCATTCTGCTGCGTAATCTGATTTAGCTGCATAATTGCACTGTTCACCTGTTTGGCACCGGTATTCTGTTCAGAGCTGGCAGCTGTGATTTCCTGGACAAGCAATGCCGTTTTCTGGATATCCGGCACAATTTTCTGCAATAAAACACCGGATTCATCGGCAATTTTTACACTTGATTTCGACAGTTCATCAATTTCTTTGGCAGCTGCCTGGCTGTTTTCGGCAAGCTTCCTTACCTCAGCCGCAACAACTGCAAAGCCTTTTCCCTGTTCGCCGGCCCTGGCTGCTTCAATGGCAGCATTGATGGCCAGTAAGTCGGTCTTCTCGGCTATCTGTCCCACAACGGTGATCTTGTCGGCAATTTTCTTCATGGCATCCACCGTGATGGTAACCGATTTATTGCCTTCATTGATATCCGTTGAAGCCCTGAGTGCAATTTCCTCGGTCTGCTTGGCATTTTCAGCATTCTGATTGATGTTGCTCACCATTTCATCCATCGAAGAAGAAATTTCTTCAGTTGAGGAAGCCTGTTCATTCGATCCCTGTGAAATCTGTTCTGCAACGGCCTGCATTTGCTGGCTGGCCTGAACGATGCTATCGATTGCGGTGATAAAGTCGTTAATAACCGATGCATTGGCTTTAGCCATATTATCGAGCGATTTCATCAACTCATCATTTTCAGAGCGGGCCACCAGGTTAACTGTAAGGTCTCCCTGGGCCATCAGCTGCGATTTTTCAATAATCTGGTTCAGCGCAATGATAAGAGTATTCAGGTTGTTTTTAATTTCATTGAAATCACCGTTATAATTATCGGTAATCAGCGGAGGCATATTGCCAACTGCAATCTGTGACACATATTCTGCTGCCACATTCAGGGGACTGATTACCGCATCAAGAGTGTCATTAACTCCCTTAACGATTTTTGCATAATCTCCTTCATGTTTTCCGGCGTTGGCGCGGGTTGCCAGTTTGCCTTCAACAGCTGCATCGGCAAGCATATTGGCATCGGCAATGAGCAGGTTAATTGCGTCAATACATGAGTTGAGGTTATTTTTTATTTCATTGAAATCACCGTTATATGAATCTGTGATTTTCTGGGGCAGGTTACCTTTTGCAATACGGTCGACATATTCTGCTGCTATATTCAGAGGTCCGATTACGGCATCAAGTGTGTCGTTGACACCTTCTATGATCTTACGGAAATCACCATCGTGTTTCGATGAATCAGCACGGGTTGCCAGTTTACCTTCGATAGCTGCTTTCGACAATAATTCCGCATCACTATAAAGCCTTACTATAGCTTCCTGCACTTTTTCCAGATTGAGGTTAATCAGGCGGAAGTTTTGGTATTCGGCTTCTGTATATTGGTCAGCAGCGGAAACATTAAGGTCAAACACGGTGTTACCTTTAGAGAGTTTATCAAGGTTCGCAGCCAGCCTTTCAACTTCAACCTTATTATATTGGGCTGTTCGCAGTGATTTTGTAATGTCCTGAACTATTTCAATATGTCCTATTTGTTTGCCCGAGGCATCAAGCAGGTATGTAGTATCAACCTGGAAGTTCATTTCCATACCGGGTTGCTTGAAATTAGAAGTAAGAATGCCCTTCTTCAGGAGTTTTATACCGCAGCGATCGGAGTTGCATATATCGGCACCCCAGTTGCTGCATTGTTTGCCACACATTTCACTTCGCTTTTTACCTGTAACTGTTTCAGCTGCTTTATTAAAAAACGTCCAATTCATATCCATATCTGTAACCGAAATCGGGAATGGAATAGAATCCAGCATCTGTTCGTACCAGAAAATCTTGGCAACCACAACGTCAAGTGTTTCATTAACGCCTTGTACGATTGATTTATAATCGCCAAAATGCTTTTCAGCATCGGCCCTGGTATCAAATTTACCATCAATTGAGGCTTTAACAAGTAATTTGGAGTCGGTAACCAAAAGGTTAATAGCATCAATACAGGTATTCAGGTTATTTTTTATTTCATTGAAATCGCCATGATACTCATCAGCTATTTTAGCAGGGATATTTCCTTTTGATATCCGGTCGACATATTCAGCGGCCACATTCAGCGGACCGATGACGGCATCCAGGGTGTTATTGATGCCGATAACAATTTCACGGAATTCTTCATTGGTGTCCTCCGGTTTGGCGCGGGTTGCCAGGCGGCCTGCAATGGCTGCATCCACAAGATCCTTTGTTTGTTTTATTACAGATTTTATAATATTCTGGATGTTTCCTGAAACATATAATGCCAGGATTATTGCGACTATTACACCCAATACAATAAGGACGGCCATGAAGTTAACCGCCTGGTTTGCTATTTTCGTATTCTGATCTGAAATTTCTCCACCTCTCTTTACTTTATTGTCTACAAGGGCCATCATTGCCGACTCGTAAGCTTTTACAGTTCTGCTCATGTCTCCATCAATTAAGGCGTTAGCTTCATCGTCCCTGTTTTCCAGAGCAAGTCCTTCCAGAGTCTCTAAATTGCCTACAAATTCCTTACGTGCCTGCATATATTCATCAAACAGTTTACGACCTTTCTCGGTCCTTATAGACTGTTCATAGCTGGTCATATATTTGCTTACACTGTCTGAATATACCTTCCTCTGATCAATCAGTTTTTTGATTTGATTCACATCATTTTCCCTGACATAATCGCGGTACAAGACTCTTGCCTGTTGAAAATCAAACACTGAATAAACAAGATCACCCAGTGGATCGGTAACAACTATGTAAGAGTCTGAATAACTGGTGTCAATTTGATGAATTTTACTGATCCCCAGGTAACCTATTGTGCTTGAAATGACGACAAGTAAAAAGAAGCTGATAAGCAGTTTTGTTCTGATTTTTAGTTGATTCATGATATTTTCCTCCGATAATTGGTTGTTGTTGATTTTTTTGGGCTAGTGGAATCAGGAGGAGTATGGCGGGACGACGGATTATTCTTGTTCCGTCACATTGGAAAGAATGTTCACTTCCTCTTCGGTAAATACCTTGTCGACATCCAGCAAAAGAATGAATTTCTCCTGGAGTTTATAGATACCATGAAGGAAATGTGAATTGAACTCCTTGCTCATAACGGGAACGGCCCGGATATCACGGTCATCAATTTCAAGAACATCCTTTACCCGGTCAACCATAGCGCCAATCCTGAAAATTTCGGAGTCTCTTGAAAGGTCAAGTACAATTATTACATATGAAGAATGATCACCTCTTTCGGGGAGGTTAAATTTATCCCTTGATTCAAATACAGGGACGATATCTCCCCTGAAATTCACAATGCCTTTAATATAATGGGGTGCATTGGGAACCCGGGAGATGTTTTGTTTCTCAAGGACCTCAAGTACCTTGGAAACATTTACGGCGTAGAGTTCTTCGCCGATTACAAAAGAGAGGTACGTATACTTCATCAGTTAATGTTTTGGATAATAATGGTGAAAACAATTAATTGAATGGTTATACGTCGGAAACGCCCGATGTTACCGGGAAAGCTGTTGATGTATCTTTAAATAAATCTTGATATAAATAACAATGTGAATTGATGAATATCAACTATATTGCCGTAACCCTAAAAACGCAAACGGGAACCATGGTTTAAATGATTCCCGTTTCATTCCGGAATACCGGGGTATTCCTTCGTGCCAGATTACTGTTAGTAAGATCGGTTTTAGCCTGACTTTTGGTCGGGCCTCCACCCCTGGCTTTTGGTCAGGACTTTTTAGGGTTCTGACTTCCGGCTGTCATTTCGATTGCTCAGGATTGCTCCCGGGACAACCTTAGTGACGGAGTTTGCACTCCGGTCCTTTTCATGTGCAGATCCGGGGACCTGTAAAACCAGTTGTGATTCCATTTAAGTAACCACTATCTGGTTCCGCATTTAAGGGCAACCTTATTATCGCTCATCTGGTAGACCAAATGTACAACAGTTTATTACCTGGTAGTCAATTTCTTCCCTGTACATTTGAACGTGAAATGCACAGGGGTTATGAACAATTGTTAATAGCTTTATGATTCATGCTGAACGGAGTCGAAGCCAGGGTAAACGCTCAGGGTGACCAAGAACTATGTCCTGAAGTGGTTAAAGGTATACCTGGCAATATCATGAAGAGGCAGAATCTGAGAGGCGGCATTAAGGCTGATGGCAACACGTGGCATTCCGAAAACCACGCATGTACTTTCATCTTCGGCAATTGTAAAAGCACCGGCATTTTTCATTTCAAGCAAACCATGAGCGCCGTCATCGCCCATTCCGGTCATAATGATACCTAGGGCATTGGGTCCGGCACAATTGGCGGCCGAACGGAAAAGCACATCTACTGAAGGCCTGTGGCGATTTACAAGGGGCCCGTCGTTTATTTCTATGTAGTATTTAGCCCCTGTCTTTGCCAGCAGCATATGACGGTTTCCCGGGGCAATAATGGCTTTCCCGGGTGTAACCAGTTCACCATGCTCACCTTCTTTTACATGAAGATTGCAGATCTGGTTTAATCGCTCGGCAAATGACCTTGTGAATAATTCAGGCATATGCTGTACAATTACAATTCCGGGACAGTCGGGAGGCATTGCCTTTAAAAACTTCTCAATAGCCTGGGTGCCTCCTGTAGAAGCTCCTACAGCTATTATTTTGTCAGTTGTATGTTTAATATTCGCTGTGTTACGGTATAACTCGACCACCTCATCAGCTGAAAGCTTAGGCTCAATTTTTAATTCTGGTTTGATTACGGCCTTTATCATTTTTGCATGAGCTGCTGCTTTTACAGCATCGCAAAGAATAATCCTCGATTCTTCAAGTGACTCCCTGGTGGCGATTTTGGGTTTTGTGATCACATCAACAGCTCCGTATTCAAGTGATTTCATGGCAAGTTCACTGCCATTTTCGGTAAGACTCGAAATGACAACCACCGGAAGAGGATACTGAACCATGAGCTTTTTCAGGAACTGAAGTCCGCTCATCTTAGGCATTTCAAGATCAAGAGTCAGTACATCCGGTTTTTCCGTCATGATCTTTCTTGCGGCGATAATCGGGTCTGGTGCTGTAGCAACCACTTCAAGAGAGTGATCCGAATTCAGTATAGACGTCAGCGTTTGCCTGACAAGCGCAGAATCATCCACTATCATGACCCTTATTTTCTTCATGCGAGGTGATTAGTATTTTTTATTCCTTGTTAAAGGGTTACCTTTTTCAAATATTGTCGGTCTCAGACTGATAAATGGAAGCTCATGTCCCGCCAAAGATTCAGAATGCCCCAAAAATAACAATCCTTCGTTGTTTATACAATCCGCGAAATGTTTTAACACCTGGTGCTGTACCTGCCTGTCGAAATAGATCATCACATTCCGGCAAAAGATAATATCAAATTTACCCATGGATGAAAAATCAGAAGATAGCAGGTTGAATTTTCTGAACTGAATCCGGTTTTGCAGCTGAGGTATGATTCGTACTTTGTTGACAAAATTGTTTTTACCCTTGAGTAAGTACTTCTTTTTAAATTCTAACGGAATATCTCCCGTTTTTTCTTCATTATAAATTCCTACCCTTGCATGTTCGAGTACACTTGAGGATATATCGGTAGCCATAATGGTGAATTCAACCGGCTGCTTTAGCGAAAATTCACTCAGCACCATGGCTATTGTGTAAGGTTCTTCACCGCTTGAACATCCTGCACTCCATATTGTAAAGCTTCTTTTACCGGTTTTCTGAATCAACCGCTCAATACCTTCTTCAAGCAGATAATCAAAATGACCCGGTTCACGAAAAAAATCGGTTTTGTTGGTCGTTACTGCATCAATCATCAGGGTGATCTCATTATGATCGCCTGATGAAAAGGCATAATCAACATATTCTTTGAAATTGCTGAAATGTAATGCCTGTAGTCTTTTTTGCAGCCTGCATTGTAGAAGGGTCTTTTTAACGGGTGGTAGTTTTATCCCGTACTGGCTCATGATAAATGAGCTGAGTCTCTTATATTCCCTTTCTTCTAGTTGTATTATATCAGCCATATCAGGCAAGATCGGTATTTTCCCACATCATTGTTTTTTGGTGAAATCGCTGAACAGGCGGTTGACCGGAAAGGTCATCGTTGCTGACAATCGAAGCTAAAATTCTTTCCACTTCACTCCTGAGATCAGTTAATTCATCTTTCAAAACCGGCGTACTCTTTTCCATCATGATAAAACTTTTTCGATCATTTTTTTAAATTCACTTATTTCAAAGGGCTTCCTGATCCATGCGGTGATCATGGCTTCTTTTGCCTTCTGTTGCTTTTCTATGTTGGTATCGGTGGATAATACAAAAATGGGAACATATTTGTACACTTCACTGTTTCTTATATTTTTTATCAGTTCAGCACCGTTCATATTGGGCATGTTGTAATCGGTTATCAGCAGGTCCACCGGCCTGCCGTCAAATAAACCCAATGCTTCTTTTCCGTCAGAAGCTTCATCAACATGATATCCCATGTTTTCAAGGGTCTTTTTGATTATTTGCCGTGAGGTGTTAAAGTCTTCAGCAATTACGATTCTTTTCATTATGAATATTTTTGCAGGGGTTTCTATGGGTATACGTGAACATTAAAATGGGTTTACAGTTATAAGGAAAAAAATTTCAAGTATTTTATAACTATTTTTAAATGTCAAAGTACAAATAATTATATGTCAGATGACATAATACTATGCAGCTTTAATTGACCTGTTTCTGTTTCTCACTGTAAATGAAGTCATCATGCCCGAAGTGTCCCATGAAAAGCAATGTAAGGAATGCACCCTGGATTGTGTTTTTTCTTCTGTCCATGCCAAAGAACTGTCCGGTTTTCAGAATTATAAACGTGAAATTATTTTCAGAAAAGGTGAAACGCTTGTTAAGCAGGGAAGCATTCAGTCCACCATCCTGTTCATCAATGAAGGGTTTGTCAAACATACGATCGAAGGATATCACAATAAAGATGTCATCATCCGGTTATCCGGGAAGAACGAATACATTGGGCTGAACCTGTTATCATGGAAAAATGAGTCATTATACACCACGGAAGCTTTAAAAAAGACACGGGTATGCATGATTGAATCGTCGTACTTCAGAAAACTTTATACAAATTATCCTGTTCTTTTTCTGCGGTTATTTACGAATTTCAGTGAAGAGCTTGATTACCTGTACGAAAGACTAAAGATTATCGGTACAAGAAATATGCAGGGAAAACTGGCATCCGCCCTTCTTTACCTGTCGGATTATGGTCAGAAACAAGAAGACATTTATTCGCATATTACACGAAAAGATCTGGCTGAACTTTCAGGAATGTCTGTTGAGAGCATGGTCCGGATGTTGAATGAATTTAAGCATGAAAAGCTGATTCAGATAAAGGGGAAGAATATTTTGCTCAATAATCCGGATATGGTCAGGATTCTATGCCGAGTAGGTTGATCGAATTCCAGTTAGTTGCTGATTTGATTTCTCTCAGGAAGCTGCAGCTGATCACACCGGCGAGAGTATCAAATACAACCTTTCTGCCTTTGTGACCTCCTACCTCTACCGAATTGACAACCAGGTTATGCTCTTTTACAAAGTCATAAGCTGCCCCGATATTCTTTTCAGCCACGTTAATGGTTGAATTCTCAATCCGCAATACAGAAGCACCACCGTATATTCTTACAAATATCCTGTTCTTCCTGGCCCCGGCCTGTATCATTTTATTCAGTAAAATCCTGAGAGAAGTGTCGCCGTATTTCAACGGGAGATCATCTTCTTTTTTATAAAAAGGCATCATGTAATGATTCATGCCGCCGATCTTCATTTCCCTGTCATACATGCATACTGAAACACATGAACCCAGCACCGTAGATATCTTCATAGGTTCTGATGTAACAATAAGTTCTCCGGGAAGGAGGTAGGTTATTTCATTGCATATAAACTCTGCCATATGCTTTCGTTTACGTCGGAATCACTTTTTTTGTTTGATTCAAAATTAAAATCTGTAGAAGATAGTCGTCAGTAAACGGGTGTTCTGAACATAAACAGGATTGGCCAGTTTACCGTCAGGACTGCCGGTGCCATAGCCTGCACGCGTGTATTCCAGTTCGATTCCGGCATTAACAGGTCCTGCTTTAATCAGAAACCGGGGAGAGACTCTGAAAACACTCTTTACAGGCATTCCCATGGTGAAATAGAATGGCCCTTTTACATCTGACGCAGCACCTATGCATTCTGAATATCCGGCAAAAATACCTGTCTGAAATTTGTCATTCTGATAGCTAATTTCTGACCATATTGATGCTGTGCTTAAGGGCTCATAGCTTACAATTCCTTTTAAACTGTTGATTGTGTCTTTTACAACATATCCTCCGATACCCAGCAGATCGCTGCCATTTTCAAGATAAACACCTTCAATCTTCCAGGTAAGTCTACGCAATACATATTTAAGATAGAATTCTGCCGAAATACCATCCACAGTACTAGAAGTCTGGTACCCTTTCCCAGTCTTTATTTCAGGTTTGATTTTCTTATATCCGATATTGGTTCCTATCACTGTTTCGGTTGTACCTTTAATTCGTATCTCAGCCGAAACAATTAAGTCGGGCATATGTGAATCTCTGAGATATTTGGAAGAGGTGCCTTCTGGTCCGTTCGAGCAATAATCCCTTTGTGTCAGCATTGTAAAACTTAACCGGAAGATTCCGGGCAGGTATGAAAATCCAACCTGGGGAGCTCTTGAAAAGGGCGCTATTGGTGATCCCGTATTAAATGAGAGCGTTGAAGGAAAGCATGAAGTGGCAAAAAACGGGTGCCAAGACTGACCTGCAATGATTTCCGCCTTCTCCCACCGTAATTTAAGATATGCATGCCGAAGTCGCAGCATATTTGTATTGGCATTGCTTCCCCCGAAAAAATCACCTTCAACAAGGCCGGAGACTTTCGCTTTGCCGACTTCAATTTCTGAAACGCTAACGGACAGATTGGATTGAATAGGCAGGAAATTTAAGGATGGTGCATCATTCAGATCTTTATGATCAGGATCAAATGATTGAGAAGCAGGATACAAAAGAAAATGTCCTTCACGTGCATTCACTGTCTGGCGTGTATCGTAAAACAGATCTGTTTTTATCAACCCGGAAACTTTAACAGTGGCCGTATTGTTATTCTGACCGTTAACCAGGCTAAAGCCGGGTAACAGGAATATCAGGACTGAAAATGCAACATTCTTCATTATCACTGGGCTGCTTTTTCAGTGATTTCAGAAAGTTCATTTACACTCAACACATGATCCGTATTCATTACCATAATGAATCTGCCATCACGTTCGATGAAACCGTCAAGGAATTCCGGGTTATATTTAATACCCAGGTCAGGAACCGATTTAATTTCCTTAAAATCGAATTCGATCACATCAGTTACCTGGTCAACAATTAATCCCATTAATACTATTTTATCATTTGAATTAATTTCCACAATAACCACCATTTTCTCAGCCAATTCATTATTCTCAATTTTAAAACGTTTATGCATATCAATAACTGGCACAATCGATCCCCTGAAATTAATTACACCGGGTACATATTCTGAAGAATCCGGTATCCGTGTTATTTTATCAAACTGAATGATTTCTAAAACCTGGTAGACACTGATGGCAAAATTCTCTGTGCCGATCTCCAGATTTATATAGCTCGTTTTTTTATCTATATCTGTAATCATTGTTTAGTCTTTAAGTTTTGTGATATGATTAAAAAGAAAATTGGTATCCAGGATGAAGGCAAGGTCGCCATCCACCAGGATACTACCGCCTGAAAAATAAGGCTGGTTAACAAACAACTCACCTAATGGCTTAATAACAGCCTGGTGTTCTCCGACGATTTCATCGGCGATAATGGCGTATCGTCTGTCAAATTTGTTGATCACAACCACCATCTGGTCCTTCGATACCGATGAAGTGTAGCGAAACTGTTCCCGCAGAGAGACAAGGGGAATCGGGTGATTTTTATATTCCAGGTAACGATTATCCCTTTTATTCAGAATCTGCTGTTTTTCCCTGTAACAGTATTCAATATCCATTACCGGAATCAGGACTTTGGTTTCAGCAATATTCACCATCAGGGTATCCACAATTGTTAGTGTTGTGGGAAGCTTCATTGTAATTGATGTTCCCAGGTCCTTTTCAGTGAAGACTTCCAGACTGCCACCCACACCGTTTAGCTCCTTTCTTACTACATCCATTCCAACGCCCCGGCCTGAAACAATGCTTACATTCTCATTCGTGGTGAAGCCGGGTTCCATGATCATGGTGATCAATTCATCTTTTGTAACTACCTGGTCCTGTGTAATGAATCCCTTTTTAATAGCACATTCCCTCACACGGTCAAGGTTAATCCCGCTTCCGTCGTCCTGAACCTGAATGATAACGCTGGCGCCTGAATAAAAGGCGGTGATTTTTAGCAACCCTTCCTTTTTTTTGCCCTTTGCCAGTCGCTCTTCGGAAAATTCAATCCCGTGGTCAATGCTATTCCGTATTATATGCTGTAATGGACTTTCAATTGATTTAAGAATGGTTTTATCAATCTCTATATCCTGGCCTTCGATAAGCAGTTGCACATTTTTCCCCAGATCCCTTGAGAGATCCCTTACCTGCCTTTTAAACTTATTCAACAAACTGCCAACAGGTATAAGTCGCAGATCAAGAGCATTGTTTCTGAACTTTTTTGTCAACTTCTCGATGTTTTCAAGGGCATTGTTAAGTTTGGAATCATTATACACCATAGCTCTTGCCTGAACAGTAGCGGTTTCAGTAACCAGCTCACTAACCAGGTTCATTAATTCATCCAGTTTATGCGATGAAACATTTACAGTTGTTTCAGTATCGGTTTTTACGGTTTCAGCCTGCACCTGGTTTGATGGTTCCTGAATGGCAGCGGCAACTGCTTCCTCTTTCACAATCTCAGGTAGTTTCTGAAGGTATTGACGGATATGTGCCGTTATATCTTTCTTGTTTTTATATAACTTTTTAATCTTCAAATAAACATGGCCTTCAGGTTCAATAGATTCAGCGGTTACCGGCAGGACGCAAAATTCATCCTGTTCGTAGAAAAGAAATATATCATTCAGCTGTTCACGTGAAACGGTACTTCTAAGGTAAACTTCCCAGGAAGTAGTACAAATTTTTTCACGGTCAGAAGTATTCTTTAATTTCCCCTTGTCATGAATGATGCAAACAAGTTGTCCGGACTGTTTCAATTCTTCAATTGAGTTCTCGGGTTTTAAGCCCCGCTCAAACACATTCTTATCTGGTGTAAAAAGAATGACATAAGTATCCGTTTCATTTTCCTGAGAAACGGATTCCGGAGTATCAAGTTCATTGTGCAATCGCTTAAGATCATAATCTGCCTCACTTTTTTTACCGTCAAGCATGGCCAGCATAGTATCTTTAGCCTTAAGGGTAGTATCAATGATCCGGCTGTCTGCCTTTAATTCCCCGTCCCTGATCTTCGAATAGAGGTTTTCAAATTCATGTGTAAGTCCCTGGATATTCCTGAACCCGACCATACCGGCCGAGCCTTTCAGGGTGTGCATGATTCTGAAAATACTATTGATAATCTCCGGATTGAGCGGATTCTGTTCCAGCCTCATGAGGTCATCCTCAAGTTGCATCAGCAATTCCTTTGCTTCTGTAACAAATCCCTGTATGAATTCATCTATCATGCCAGAACTTTTTGAACCAGTTTCTTAAATTCAGTTATCTCAAAGGGTTTCCTTATCCAGGCAGTGATTTTTGCATCTCTTGCCCTTGCTTGTTTATCGATGTTCGTTTCAGTGGAGAGTACGAAAATCGGTATATATTTGTATACTTCTGTGCTTCGGATGTATTCTACAAGCGATCCCCCATCCATGTTTGGCATGTTGTAATCTGTAATCACAAGGTCAATTGTGCTTCCGTCGAAATATCGCGTGGCATCTCTTCCGTCAGCGGCCTCATCAACCATATGCCCCATGCCTTCCAGAGTTTTTTTTATAATCTGTCTCGAGGTATTAAAATCCTCTACTACAATGATTCTCTTTTTCATAACGAACAGGATTTCAGAAATCAAAAGTTTTCGAAATCCTTGTCTGATGAAGCCACAGTCCCCAAAGTTTTCTTTGGTTCATGATGAAGGGTTTCCCTGATTTTAGAAGAAGCAGCCTTAGTTTGAGTTGCGTGTTTTTTGAAATTGTTTTCCCCGTACTTTTTCTGGATTTTATCTTCATCACCAACTTTGAAATAGGCGACAGCTTCTTTCAATGTTTCAGCCTGAGCGGATAGTTCTTCGGCACTGGTTGCCATTTCTTCAGAAGATGCAGCATTTTGCTGGGTAACGATATTCAATTGTTGAATGGCACTGTTTATCTGGTCAGCTCCTGAATTCTGCTCAACACTTGCTGCTGTAATTTCCTGGACCAGTTGTGAAGTTTTCTGTATTTCCGGTACCAAAGCCTCGAGAGATTCGCGTGATTTTTCGGTAATCTTCAGACTATTCCTGGACAGGCTTTCAATTTCATCAGCTGCCAGTTTGCTTCTTTCAGCCAGCTTACGCACTTCAGCAGCCACCACAGCAAATCCGCGTCCGTGTTCACCGGCTCTTGCCGCTTCAACAGCTGCATTCAAAGCAAGAAGATTTGTCTGGAATGCGATATCATTAATAATTGTTATTTTTTCAGCAATAGTCTGAATGGTGTCAAAACTTTCCCTTCCTATTTTGCTCATTTCTATCATACTATCGGTTGCCTTTCCGGAAATGTTCTCGGTTTGCCTTGCATTATCGGTATTTTGCTGGATATTGCTGACCATTTCTTCCATCGACGAAGAGATTTCCTCTGTAGATGAAGCCTGTTCAGTGGCTCCCTGTGATAACTGCTGTGAACCATTGCTGATTTGTGAACTGGCAGCGGCAATACTGTCGGCACCTGTTCTGATATTCAGCACAATTTCCCTCAATTTATCGAGCATTTGTGTAAGAGAATCTGCCAGATCTCCTATTTCATCATGCTGATCAACTATTAATGTAGCTGTAAGGTCGCCGCGTGAAATTTTCTTTGCAAATTCAACACCCTGTTTAAGTGCACGGGTTATAGAACGGCTTAATGCAACAGTAATGATAATAAATATTCCTATTCCGATAAGTACTGCAACAAGAATGGCATATGTGGTTCTTCTTACAATTTTCAGAAATTCATCCTGGAAGATACTAGCGGCAACATATGATTCAATTTCAGGTAGATATTTATAATATTGTTTTTTAACTCTGCCTTCCCAAGAGTATTTTCCTGATCCATAGCCGCTCTTGTCATTTTGAAGCTGCTTGAAGAATTCGCTGTCTTTTTCGTTTGAACCTTCCTTGGTTGGATGGATTATTAGGTTACCGGTATTGTCAACCAAAAAAGGATATCCTGAATCGAAATACTTTTTTGAACTAAAGTATTCTTTCAGAGAACTCATATCTTTCTCCGGTGTTCCTGTTGCCACTACCAGTTGTGTCCCGTCATTGAGTGTAAAACCTTTATAAGCTGTTAAATACCACTCGTCTAATACAACGGCACGGTCAACAAATTCTTCGCCTTTGTCAAGCGCTAAAGCAACAGGTGAATCATTAGGAATCAAAGTATTAATTGCCCGGTTGCCATCCTTTTGGATAACAGATGTTGAGATCCTGACATATCCGGCGTTTGTTTTTTGAAGAATGGTACAGACAACACCGGTTAGTTTAGAAACTTCATCCACATAAGTAGTACTATTATATAAACTATTGCCATTAATTGTTACTTTTTTAATCTGAAGTTGCTGAACTTCTTTTGTAGACTGGTTTTTAGCTTGTATATCAAAAGATTGTCCGGTTGAAACCACATGGTTGTTTGTAAAAATCAGGTCAATTCCTACATCAGTGGCGCGCCTGGTTGTGTTTTGACCCTGTTTGATCTGTTCTTTAATAATTGAAGCCAGATCATTCACCTGTTCAAACATTCGGGTATCTGTGTCATTAACAAGCTGCCTTCTTTGTGAGGTTATAGTATAAACCCCCAGCAACGAAATGATGACCACAAAAGCAAGGTTGAAAACAAGGTTCAACCTTGCACCAATCTTTAAATCATTTAATTTTTTCATGAGATGTAGTAATTTGTAATTATTTCAGACGTTCTTGTTTACGACGTTGAATACTACAATTCTTTAGTTATCTTTGCTTAATTTAAACCGGGTATAAAAGGAAAATAAAACCGGTACAAATAGGAAATTCTTACCAGTAAGAATACTTAGGGAAAAATTGCAGGTATTTATTTAAACAGGTTGTTTTTCAACCCAAATGAGATAAGTCCGGCTGTATTTTTTGATTCAGTTTTTATTTTTAAATTATACCGGTGGTTCGTTATGGTTCTCACACTTACAAATAACTTGTCAGCAATTTCTTTATTTGAAAAACCGTTATATATAAGTTCCAGGATTTCAAGTTCCCTGCTTGTAAGGGAAATTTGGCTTTTCTGTTTTTTGTTATTCTCACCCAATTTCCTGGTGAAATAGGACATCAGTTCCTGGGAATAATAAACCTGTCCGTTTATTACTGCTTTTAAAGCCGTTGCAAGTCCTTTGTTATCGATATTTTTCAAAAGATAACCGTTAACACCTGCATCTATAAAATGCGATATCGTGTCATCCGAATCCAACATAGTAAGTATAACTGTCTTGATAGCGGGATAATCTTTTTTTATTGTCTTTAACGTTTCGTAACCATTCATACCAGGCATCATCACATCAAGAAGCACAATATCCGCTGGTTTTTTTTGTTGTTTATCAATGAATTCTTCGCCATTTGATGCCTCAAAAGCAAATTCAACAAAACTGAACCGTTTAATAGCCAATGCAACTCCGTTTCGATAAAAAATGTGATCATCCACAATAGCTACTTTAGGAAGATTCATAGTAAGTGAGATTAAAATGAGGATTTTGGAAAGTTCAGTTCAAAACGGATACCTTGTGTATCTTTCTTTATGAATTTATAGGTGCCCTGGTAAAAAATAATCCGGTTCAGAATAGATTTTAATCCGATACCTTTATTCATTTTTAATTCGTTATTCAAATCAAAACCTTTTCCTTCGTCAAGATATACCAGTTGAATACTCTTAGCCCGGAACCATAAAATCAAAGAAATACTTCGGCTGCCTGAATGCTTCATCCCGTTATTTATTAGTTCAAGGACTATATGATAAAGCGATAGGATGAACGGGTTTTCCATCTGTTCTTCTTTACCCTTAATCTTTAGATTTATATTTACCTGGCCTGCCTTATTGATCTGATCGATCATCTTCTTCACTGAATAAGCAAGTCCCAGTTCAATCATATTATTGGGTGTGAGATTGCTGGATATTGTCCTGATTCTATCAGATGCCTCATCAGTCATTTTTATAAGATAGTTCAACAACCTCACCTGTTTGCGGGGCTCATTTTTGAGAGATTTTAATTCGTTGATATAGAGCTTTATACCTGAGAAGAAAGGCCCGAGTTCATCATGTAAATCGGATGCGAACCTGTGTCTTTCATTCTCTTCTGTTTCAATTATAGCCTGAATCAACCTTTTTTCGGTCTGTTTTCTTAGGGTTATGTCTCTTATTAGTGCCAGTAAAGCTTTCTTTTTTTTATACGTAATTAACCGGCTGTATAATTTTATATATGCCAATTTATTATCCGGACTAATCAATTTGTATTCAACCGGGGGTAATGAGAAACCTTTCCTGATACTTTGCAATCTTTTCGTTAATTTGTCCCGGTCTGATTCATCAATAAGACTGAAAAGATTTACATTTTTATCCATAAGATTGGCGAAAAAATCGATATGATGGATCTTCCGGTTGGCAGTGAGCATATTTCCCTTAAAATCAAGGATGAACATAGCTTCATCCAAAAATTCATCACTATTCAGAAAGCTAAGCACAGTCTGATCGAGGTTTTTAGCCACCTCATCAATGAATATTCCGCTCACAATACAATCTTCCCTGCTAAAATCACCCATACATCTAAGTTGTAATTCAAATCTGACCTGATGCCCCTGCTTGTCCCTGATTGTAATTTGTCTGGTTAAAGTTGGATTTTTATTGATCTGATTAAAAATCCCTGCTTCTTTCCCGGCAAAAATCCGGTATATATTTTCATTGGTTTGATAGAATTCTTTAATGGATCGATACTTTAACAGCGATGCAAGCTTTTTGTTTATTAAATAGGATGTTCCTGATCGATTTAAAATAATAAAGCCGGGTTCATGAATCTGACTTAGCAGAAAGACATACAGTTGCTGTTCAACTGCAGGATTTGCAGGCTGATCGGAGTTCATATTTTTCTGGTTTAGGCGGGCTGGTCACGACAGTTAGTGACAGAATTAAAGGTAATAAAAAATCAGGGTGTTGTATTATTATTGCTATATAATTTATCAGGAGTTTTCTAGCTTTATTCAAAAATTAAGACAATGATAAAATCAGATTTGCCTAACGGTTCACATAATACACTGTGTGTGCATGCCGGTCAGCATACAGGGGAATTCGGCGGAATCAACACACCTGTTTACACATCCACATCCTATGGGTATCTGGATACGGAAGACCGACTGTATCCACGTTACTTCAACATTCCTAACCAGAAAGCGGTGATAGATAAAGTGGCGGCCCTTGAAAAAGCTGAAACCGGGATTCTTTTCAGTTCCGGTATGGCAGCCGTAAGCTCAACGCTGCTTTCCCTTCTCAGTAAGGGTGATCATTGCCTGTTTCAAAGCGGGCTTTATGGAGGGACAATTCACTTTATCCAGCACGAATTTGAGCGGTTCGGCATCGATCATACCATACTTAAATCGAATGAACCTGAATCTTTTGCTCGTGCAATTAAAAAAAACACAAAAGTCATTTATGTCGAATCACCATCGAATCCGCTGCTGTCCATTATCGATCTTCGTGCCATAGCACAGTTATGTAAAAAGTATGGAATCGTATCGGTAATCGACAATACGTTTGCTTCACCCATTAACCAGAACCCGATAACCTTTGGTATTGATATAGTTCTGCACAGTGCCACGAAATACCTGGGCGGTCACAGCGATATATGTGCCGGGGTTGTGGTTTCATCTGCGCCTTACATTCAAAGGATCACACAAACATCCATGAGCCTGGGAGGCAGCCTGAATGCGCTGATGTGCTACCTGCTGGAACGAAGCATAAAAACAATGGGCATCCGTGTTGAAAGGCAGAACAGAAATGCAGGTGAAATAGCGCTGTTCCTGCAGCAGCATCATTCGATTGAGAGAGTTTTTTACCCGGGGTTGGAAGCGCATCCGAATCATGCCATTGCTGCCAGCCAGATGTCGGGTTTCGGAGGCATGCTATCATTTGAATTAAAGGGCCAGGATACTACTGCCTTCCAGAAAAGGCTTAAACTTATTAAACCGGCTATGAGTCTCGGTGGTGTAGAAACCATTATCTGTGCACCGGTTACCACCTCGCACCGCCTTGTTCCGAAGGCACAGCGTGAAGAGGAAGGTATAAGAGACAATTTGCTGAGGTTGTCTGTAGGAATTGAAGAGGTCAAAGATCTGGTTGATGATTTAAAAAACGCTTTGACTTTATGAAAAGAAAGTTAACCATTTTTTGTTAATTTCAGACCTGACACTTATTTTATGCGTTTCTTTCACACTCTCGTTATCGCATTGTTATTTTTCAGCACTGTTTGCAGCCAGGCTCAACCTTCACTGAAAATTGATACAATTTATTTCCCGCAAAAAGAAGTAAGGAAAGTGCGGATTTCCTATAATGGTGAAATCTGGTTCTTTACAGGTTCTCCAACCGGAGAATTATACCGGATCACTCGTACAGGTAAAATCGAAAATAAAACCGGCGAATTCGCCTCACTGTTATCCAATGGTTTAACAGACTTTGTAGTACCTGATACAAATCAACTGATTGCCGGTACAAATGACAATTTTGTGTTTCATTACAGTAACGGTACTTTTAAAAATACAGTTACAGATCTGGGACTTGCTCCTACAGAAAATCATATTAATTCACTGTACCTGACAAGGCAAATATTGAGACAAAACGCAATAACCTTTGCTGATCAGATTCGTTTCGGAGTAGCCACAAACGGAAACGCATACCAGGGCACCTCTTTTGGGGATAAACTTTATAAAATTGAATGCTATAACCAGTTAAACAGAAGCTTCCTCAGCAAAAACGATCCTTTTTTACTGGATATTCCCGTTCCTCATTTGTGTTCTGGTTTATGGATGTCCTGGCCTGTGTTTGATAATGCTCAATATGGCCGTCCCTTATGCGGCAACATCGATTATTATCAAAGCGGTTCTATATTATATTCATGGATCGGTTTTGAGAAAGGTTATGTTACAAAAACAAATTATGATTATACTTACCCAAGATACCTGGAGTCTCAGGCAATCAGGGCTATGGCTGATTATGATGACAGGTATGTGCTGATTGCTGCGGATAGCGGAATATATTATTCAAATACGTGGCAGGATCCGCACAAGATCGATTTGCCGCTGGGTAATATCCGGGTTTCTGATATAGAAGTGTGGCAGGGCAATGTATATGCAGCCACAGAAAAAGGCTTAATCAGGCTTATCAGCACGAATTGCAACGATTTCAAAATTTCAATCGACCAGAATGTGCAATATGGTGATACCTTTAATCAAACTAAATTTTTATTTGAACCGGTCTTATACGGAGCTACAAAACGCTGCAAATGGGATTTTGGTGATGGTACAGTTTCTGATCAATTATTTCCTGTACATACCTTTAATTCCCCGGGAAATTACAGGGTCACCCTCGAAGCATCAAATGGTGAGTGCAGGGATACTGTTTCAGCGCTGGCTGTAGTGTTCACTGATCATAACCATGTGGATCTGAAAAAATTAATTAATCTCGAGGTCGATGATTATACCTACCCGATGCCTGTAATTAATATTGCTGATCTCGACGGAGACCAGGATCCGGATTTGTTTAGTTCCCCAACATCACTTTATAATTCAGACGGTAAAACTACTCCTCACTTTACTCCTATTGACCTGGTGCCCGATTCGATTATCGGTGACGAACCGTTCAACAGCTGGGTATATCAATCTCTCGTCGGTGATATGAATAATGACGGATTGAATGATATTGTTGCCAACACAAGGATTTTTATCAATAAAGGAAATTTCAGATTTGACGTTATTTCAATCGATCCTGAAGAATTTTTGCAAACTTATGTTGAAAATCTGCTTGACTATAATTACGACGGGCTTACTGATATTATCATAGGTACTGATTACAATTTGTTTGTGTACATCAACAAAGGGTCATTCAGGTTTGAAAAGAAAGTTCTCGCTAAGTATATTTATGAAACTGTTAATGGCATTCGTTGGATAGATATAGATAATGATAATGACAATGATATTGTAGTATCAGGAGTGTCTTCAGAAAGAGTCTTTCTAAATCAGAACGGGGAATACACTTCGGCAAATAATACTTTTTTCGACGGATTTCCTATAGACAGGTTTTATGCGGCAGATATGGACAATGATCGAAAAATGGATTTTTATTTTTCATCAGGTTCAGAAAATTTCTTATATAAGGGTACAAACGGAAAACCTGTTCAGTACAATGATACCTGGCTCACAAACGAAAGAAATCCTTTTTTCTTTAACAACCAATGCAGTGCATATAACGTGGCCTTCAGCGACCTGGATAACAATGGTTATACAGATTGTATCAAAAACACACTGGACAATAAAACCAACCGTGTTTTCCTGAACCAGGGTAATATGATATTTGTGAATGACACAACAGGTTGTTTCGAAATCGACTCGATAATAAGAGAAAACTCAATAACGGCGGCTGATATTTCAAATGATGGCAGAACAGATGTGCTCTTATGGGATGCCAATGATTACGACTCGGATGATTTTATCTTTTTAAACAATACTGTTAATTCAAACAACTGGATAAAATTTCACTGTTTTGGTAGTCGGTCCAATATTAATGCGATAGGTTCAAAGGTGTTTATCAAAGCAAGAATCAGCAATAAGGATACATGGCAATACCGGGTCATTGAAGCTTCGGTGGATAAATATATACAGAACGGATATGAGGTACACTTCGGACTCGGAGATGCTGAAAAAGCAGATACAGTTGAAATTCTCTGGACTTCCGGACATCACAGCATATATACAGGCCTGGAAGCCAATAAAACATATAACCTGATCGAACCACTTATTCAGGTTGCTGATACCCTTGTTTGCGAAAACGTGAGGCCATTCATTCATTTACCGTTTTGTCAGTCAGTAGTATATGAATGGCAAAAAAATGGCCTTCCAGCTGAATCCGTGAATAACCGGTTAAAGATAAGCAGCCCGGGAGTATACAGGTGTGTTATTCATTATGATGATTTTAATGATACTACTTCCTCGGTCACTATTCACCATTTGCCGGTTTCGAGGTCGGAAATCCGGTTTGCAGGTGATAGTATATTTTGCCCCGGTGACAGTGCCCTTATCAGTTCAATTACTTACCCTGGCGCGGAATACAAGTGGTCAGTTAACGGCAGAATATTAGCTGCTGATAACGACGACCGCTTTTATTGCCGGGATAGCATGTCTGTTCAACAATTTCTTACAAATGCCGCAGGATGTGTGGATACTTCAAATGTGCTTTTGCCCGGATTGTTCCCTTCTCCAGTAGTTCAATATGAAAATGTGGAATTTTGCAGGGGTGATTCAGCCAAAGTAGCATTGGACACGTTCTTCACTGAATACAATTGGTCAAACGGAGATACAACTTCTTTTACATGGGTTTATGAAAATGAACCGCTTTCAGTAAGAGTTATGAACGAATTTGGCTGTATTTCAAATGATACAATCAATTATGCTGTTTATCCGCGACCTTATTTTGAGCTGGGTGAAAATGTATCCATTGGCTATACAGATACCTATTCACTCATTCAATGCTATTCGGACCCCTATACTTATTTATGGAACGATACAATCGGCTTTTGTTCGAAATCATTTAGCGGAGATAAACTTAATATTGGCGACCATAAGGTGAAGCTCACCATTATTAACCAGTATGGTTGTTTTTATTCAGACAGCATTCAAATAGAGGTTTTATTAAGCGTTAAAGATGCTGCCCTGAATGATAAAATCCTGTTTGTATTTCCGAATCCTGCTGATACCTACACGTCTCTTTATATTAACGGTTTTCTTAACAGTCCCAATACCGTGGTGGATGTATTTAATTCGGGCGGCATCCTGGTTGACCATTTTCAATTGAATGTCCCGTCGCCTACCGTTTTTAATTATGATGTTACAAAACTAAGGGGCTTGAATATTTTAAGGTTGACTGCTAATGGAAAATCCGTATCGGTAAGATTGATTAAAAACTGAAAATTTCAGTAATTAACTGGCCACAAAAGGGCATTTTTTATAATACGTTTCATCCTTAAGCTGGGTCACTAAAAATTCGGCCAGGTCAGCGGCACTCACTTTATTACCCGGGGCATCCGCCAGTTCAACAAATAATTTGCGGCGCGACAATGTCATTTCAATAGTCGGGCACCGTACAATGGTCCAATCAAGGTTGCTGGCCTTAAGCATTTCATACACGTTCTGCCGGGCTTTTGCCTTTACGGGTACCATTTTTCGGATCAGCCATCCTGCAAGCCGCGTTTTTAATCCTCTTTTATCTTCTGCTGCCTGCAATCCCCAGCCTGCTATTTCAATATATCTTTTAATCTTCAGATTCTTCATTACCTTAATCAAATGGGAAACAGCCACGGAATTAATGGGAGGTTCACCCTTTGCAGGCCCCAGTGTGCTTATCACGGCATGGCAACCTGTAACCAGTCGCTGAATAGTTGCATAGTTTCTTGCGTTGCCTGTCACCACTTCAACAAGAGGATCGATATTTACTGCTTTTTGAGGGTTCCTGACAAGCATTCTAACCGGGTATCCCTGTTTGACGAGTTCATCAACCACAAACTTTCCGGTTTTCCCGGTGCCGCCGAGAATCGCTACTTTATACATTTTAATTACCTGCACGTATCTGATCTTTAAGAAGATTATAAAACAACAGTGATACCGGCTTCTTCAAGTTCTTCAACCTGTGATTGATTCACTTTGGTCCCGGTGAGGTTAACAAATTCAAGCTTTGGCAGTTCAAGGAGGTAGGAGATATCGCGGATGGAGTTGTTGGACAGGTTAAGCGATTTTAGATTCCTTAGATTTGAAAGCGTTTCAATATCTTCTATTTCATTGTCGGATAAATTCAGTTCTTCAAGCTGTGTAAGTTTCCAGAGGGGCGTTATATCTGATATCGAATTTTCTGAAAGGTCTATCACGATGGCATGAAGGCAGTACTGAATGCCATCGAGATCATTGATTCCTGATTGAGACAATTCAAATTCATCGAGATCTTCAAGATAATATGTTGGAAAGCCGACATTCAGATCGCCGAAAATTCTCATCTGGACACCTTCATAAAATGAATAGTATCTTTTCTTTGATCCGGAACGGTTAGTTTTTTCTCCGACGACTTTTCCGCTTGTATTTATGATGGTGAAATTTTCAAGGTTTATATCCCACTCATATACCGGTGAATAATCTATATCCTCATAATTTGCAAGCGTTGCGGCTATCTCATCAATTTTGCCCAGTCGCAGGATATGCGAATATCTCAGTAATCCGTCATGGTCTCCCGCTGCTGCCAGCCTGTCAATTTCCATACGATGAAAGTCGCCCCTGTCAGGATGATACAGCATCATCATCCGGGCAAAATTTTTAGCGTCGTTTCCCGGTTCAAAAGCATCCGATTCACTTATGATTTCAGCAATCTGTTTAAGGGTGCCATATTGCTGTTCCCTGTATAAGCCAATCAGGGTAACGCTGATTTTATTCAAATTCGAATTCGAATAAGCTTCTTTTATGTTTTGATACAATTCAGATGTTGTCATCATTCAGAGAAATCCTTCTTTTTTTAACGACCATGAACTGCGGAAATTGCAATGGGTCATGATTTCTGCAAAATTATTACATTCACGTAAAATTTATCCAAAATAGTTCCTGAAAATCCGCATTTTATAAATTTATAGGGTAAAGTAATATTTTCCGGTCATCAATAAATAGAACATTTCACCTAAAACTTCTCCTTTCCATGAAACACAACTACATCTTCGCCTTACTTATCTCAACCCTGTTTAACCTAATTTTTGAATACAACTGTTATTCACAAACCAAACTTCATGTAGATGCAGAATATATAAAGGATGTTGTTTCGGATATTGCTTCCGACGATTACCAGGGTCGTGAAACCGGTACTGCCGGATGTGTTATGGCCGAAGATTATTTTGCTGCCGAACTGCAGAAACTGGGCCTGAAACCAGCCGGTGATTCAGGTTCCTGGTTTTTTAATTATTCAATTCCAAAAGAGGAGTTTGACCTGACAGCAGGACTTACGATCGACAACAGGTCATTCTTCCAGGGATATAATGAGGATTTTTCAGTAGTTTATAAAAGTGAGCCCGGTGATGTCCAGGGTGATATTGTTTTCGCCGGTTATGGTATTTATAACCCGGAAAAAAACAGGAATGATTTTGATACGCTTGACCTTAAAAATAAAATAGTTTTAATGAAGCGAGGTGCCCCGCGTAATGACATACAGTCTTGGATGCCTTCCTGTATCGATTCGGTAAAGGCAGCATACTGTTACGAACACGGTGCTGTGGGAGTGTTATTTTATGAACCGCTTATTCGCACAAATCAGCGCATTCTGAAACCAACTTTTGGAAATCACCTGGCTATGGTAAGGGTAATTCCCTGTTTCCCTGTGTTTTCAATTGATGAGCGGGTTGTGCGGTTTATTTTTTCGCAAATGGGACAGTCGTATTACCGCATTAACAACTTGATTGAAACCCAGCCCGAATCCTTTGCAACGAAAAGCACCTGTCATATGTCGGCTAGCGGTAAAAAGAACCAGTCGATTCATACCCGCGATGTACTGGGAATGATAAAGGGAACGGACAGGACTCTGAAAGATGAATTTATCGTTATAGGAGGGCATATTGACCATCTTGGCGCAGACGAACACGGAAAATTATGGAACGGAGCTGATGATAATGCCTCCGGACCTGCAGTTGCCCTTGGAATTGCCAGGGCTATGATCATGAACAAGTACAAACCCAGGCGGAGTATAATTTTCGCCGCATGGACCGGAGAGGAGATGGGGCTTCTGGGTTCAAAGGCATGGTGTGACCGCCCAACTGTTGATGCATCAAAGATTGTTGTATATTTCAATCTGGATATGGTAGCCGTAGGAAATGGAAAACTAAATATGCCCGGCACTGCTTACGGTCCCGAACTGGCTGATTTCATTAAGGAAAATTTGGACACAGCCCTTCTCAGGAACATCATTTGGAGTGACGGAGGTATTTCGGGAAGCGATCACAGTAACTTTTTAAATCTTGGAATACCAGCATTTGCAGGGATGACAGCTGGTTCACATCCCGATTATCACCAGCCTGGCGATGATCCTGAAAAAATAAGTAAACCTGTGCTTCAGTTCACTGGCGATTTTATTGCTGCCTGTGTTACCGCAATTGCGGACAGCCGTTCCGACTTTAACCGCCTGGCACGACAGGAGGAAAACCAGATGAGACTTATGTCATTTTCATTCTATCAGCCAATCAGTTTATCATCATGCAATGAAAAATTAAGTGAAACTAATTTCAGACAGGGACTTGTGAATTTCTCCAAATCACAGCCTTCCGCAGATCAGAATGCAAACTTCATCGGTTTATTAGCGGATCTTGACAGTGCGCTGCAAAAAAATAACAACAAGTATGTATTTTCCACAAGTGCCTACGATGCGATGATGACCCGTGAAGGATTGCTTGCGGCTTTCAATCCCGCCGATGTCGGCATGGATGATCTGAAATTAAAAGTACTTGCAAGCCAGGGATACCGCATTGCCATAGTCGACAGCAAAAATGTAATTTGTACTGATACGGCCAGGATGAGACACTTTTTGACTATTTGCCATCAAAACGGCCTGGGTGTAATTCTGAATAACTTACCTGTGCCCTGCCTGGAAGCCATCACATCCGAATCCGTTGATCCGGTGTTGATAATGAATTCCGAATTTCTCAGCGACCGGATATTCAGTAATATCAAAGCCAAAGGCCACCTCATCATATTTGCATTGAAAAACAATGATATCATAAACCAGGAAAACAGAAATTTGGCCAGACTGATTGAACTGGCCGGCGACGATCATATTCTGATTTGTCCTTCGGATCTTGCTCCTGAAGATTTGCGGTACCTCAAAATGTTTGTCAGGCAGTACTCAAAGTCCGCTAAGGACAAGTCGCTGCAATATAAATTATTGAATGATAATTTCCGTGATTTTGCGGTAAAGTCGATGCAGCCGAATCTTTAGGATGAAATCGTTTGAATGAATCGTTTGAATGAAATCGTTTGAGTAACTTCTTTCAAACTCTTTTTCAAACTCTTTTTCAAACTTCTTTCAAACCTTTTCTTTAAACAGCGAAGCGTTCAAACTTCTTATTGGTTTACAGAATTCATCCCCGAACTCATTTCGGGGCTTGCATCCGCATTCCAGGTTTCAAGTTTGATTTTAAGCGTGCCGTCAGGCTGCTGTTCCCAGATTGTCAGATATTTACCGGCGTCTTCATTAATTTCATCCGATTGAGGCATGGTGAAACGGATATTGAATTTTCCGATTTCAAGGATCATGTTTTCACATGGAACCGCATAGATAGTCTGGACTTCAAAGGATTTTACCTTCATACCGGTTGTGCTCATTTCGACAGTCGATTTTCGGATAGCTGGCAGTCCTTCAATCATATCAGCGTTATTGGGCATTGAAATGGCATCTTCGGTATAATAACTGAGTGTTTTTTCAGTATTTCCTTCCATCATGGCTTTAGCCATCTCCTGGTTAACACGGGTGACTTTTGCCTTGAGATCTTCAGTACTTTGGGCCTGTAATGCTAGAGCTGTCCATCCTAAATAAACGACAGCAAGAATCATTGTTTTTTTTTTCATATAAGTGGATTTAGTGGTATTAACTCACTAACAAATGTTTTCGTGAATTGATCAATTTTTATGTAACTTCAATCTTTCAATTACATTATGGAAAACACTATAGCAGAATGTATCCGGTTTGCCAATGAGAACAAGGTTTGTTTCCTGGCTACTGATGAGAATGGTCAGCCCAGAGTGCGTGCGCTCGGATTCTGGTTTGCCGATGAGACCGGGTTTTATTTTCAAACAGGAATGATTAAGGATCTTTTCAGGCAACTGATCAAAAACCCGAAAGCAGAAGCATGTTTTTATAAACACGGACCTGATGCCGGTATTACCATGCGCATTTCGGGGGAAACTGAATTCGTAAACGATAAAAGCTTAAAGGAAAAGGTATTAAATGAACGGCCTTTTCTTAAAGAATTTGGTTTAACTGTCGACAGTCCGGGACTTATTATTTTCCGGATTGCCCATGGAAATGCATTTTTCTGGACGATGGAAAATAATCTGAAAAAAAAGAAGCTTATTCCGTTCTGATTCAAACCGTCATTTAAATCTTCTTTGTACGCAGCCGAAGACTGTTGGAAACGACCGAAACAGAACTTAATGCCATTGCAGCGGCGGCAATCATAGGATTCAGCATGATTCCCCACAGAGGGTATAATATCCCGGCTGCAATGGGGATTCCTATCAGGTTATAAATAAAGGCCCAGAACAGGTTCTGACGAATTGTGCCGACTGTGTATTTCGATAAACGAATGGCAGCCGGAATCTTGCTGAGATCGGACGACATGATTGTCATACCTGCAACATCAATAGCAATATCGGCTCCCTGTGCCATGGCGACGCTTACATCAGCTTCAGCAAGTGCCTGTGAATCGTTCACTCCGTCACCCACCATAGCCACCACTTTACCCGTTGATTGCAGTTCTTTTATAAAAAAAGCTTTATCCGATGGCATCATATTCGCCCTGTAACGAGTGATACCTGCTCGTGAAGCTATAACCTTTGCCGTATGATCATTATCTCCTGTGAGCATATATACTTCAGCACCGGTTTTCTGTAATTCAGAGATTGCATCGGCTGTAGATGATTTCAGGATATCGGCAAGTCCGATAACCGCAAGAAGCCCGTTTTCGTCTGCAAAAAGCACCACCGTGTTGGCCTCTTCCTGCATGGCATTTATATACTGCATCTGTCCTGCACTTATTGGAATTTCCTCATCGGCAAGCAGTTTAATATTTCCTGTAAAAAATGATTTGCCGTCAAACCGTGCTTTGACACCTTTACCCGGAAGATTTTCAAAAAAACCCGGTTCACTATATTCTCCTGTTTGTTTTGACAGCGAAGATACAATAGCAGAAGCCAAAGGGTGCGAAGATAATTTTTCTATAGAAATAAGCAGCCGGGTATAGGCAGGTATGTCCTTTCCTTCTGCAAACCATTTAATGCCGGTTACGGCAGGGTGTCCGACCGTCAGAGTACCTGTTTTATCCATCACAATGGCATTGATATCCCTTATCCTTTCAAGGCTTTCCGCGTCCTTGATAAGGATTCCGTTCCTGGCTCCTTTTCCCATACCCACCATGATGGCAGTTGGTGTGGCTAATCCGAGCGCACATGGACAGGCAATGACAAGCACAGTAACCATGGCCAGAAGTGCCCGTGAAATGTCGCCACCAAAGAACATCCAACCGGCAAAGCTCAACAGCGAAATAGTTATAACAACAGGCACGAAAATTCCGGCCACCCTGTCCACTGTTTTTTGCACAGGAGCTTTACTGCCCTGGGCTTGTTGAACCATTTGAATAATTCTTGAAAGAACGGTTTCGGAACCCACCTGTTTCGCAATCATTACGAAGCTCCCGTTCAGATTCATTGTGCCGGCAAAAACTCTGTCACCCTTTGTTTTGTCTACAGGCATCGATTCACCCGTGATTGTGCTTTCGTCAATTGAGGAGGTGCCTGAGAAGAATTCGCCGTCAACCGGAATTTTGTCGCCGGGTTTCACCCGAAGTCGGTTTTCATGCCTGACAAGGGATACGGGTACTGTTTTTTCATTTCCCTGTTCGTCGAGCATCACGGCCAGGTCGGGTTGTAATCCCATTAATTTCCGTATGGCAGAAGAAGTCTTTGATTTGGCTCTTTCTTCAAGGACTTTACCAATAAGAATAAAAGCTATTACAACGGCTGAGGCCTCATAATACACGTGCGGATGTAATCCCCTTGAGTGCCAGAAATGCGGATAGAAAGTGTTGAAAAGACTGAAAAGAAAGGCGATCCCGGTGCTCAAAGCAACCAGCGTATCCATATTGGCCTGCCCATGCCGTGCAAGCCGGAACGCGTTAATGAAAAAATTCCTGCCAAAAAAAACAAGAACAGGCAGGGTAAGTACAAGCATAATATAGTTGGCAAAAGGAACTGACATGAAAAACATGGAAATAACCATTACGGGAAATGCCAGTGCCAGTGCACCTGTCATATTGAAAAGCAGCTGCCTGTAGTGACTTTGTTGTTTTTCTTCGGCGCTCTCAGTCTTGTCTTCTTCAATGATGAGATCGTATCCTATCGAACGGATGGCTGATTGAAGTAAAGTGGCATCAACAGGCTCCTTAAACTCTATAACTGCTGACGAATTGGCATAGTTCACTGCTGCGCTGGCTACACCGGGCTGACGCTTCAGAGTTCTCTCCACATTCAGAGCGCACGAGGCACAGCTCATGCCTTCGACAGGATACGTTTTTGTAATTGATTTCATAGGTGACTACAGGCTATCCAAAAATCCTGCCAAGCCCAAACAATACGGCAAGCCATATCAAACCTTTAACCAGGAAGAAAAGAAATCCTATAAGTCCGATTCGTTTAAACCAATTGAAGGCAGATTTTTTAAAATGCATGAAAACATTTTTCAGGGAATAACAACTGTTGGCCCTGTAATGTTTATTTCATCACTTAGTGTATTTTTATCACCAGCAACCGGTTGTTTACCACCGGCATATACAATGAATTTGCCGGCTTCTTCAACACGATTGTATTCTTCATTGATAACCGAAAAACTTTCAGCTTTCAAAACGAGTTCAACTTTTTTGGTTTCTCCGGCTTTAAGCATCACTCTTTTAAATCCGGCCAGTGCTTTAAGCGGAACAGGAACTGATGCGCCCTGGTTGGTCACAAATACTTCAACGACTTCTTCACCATCCATCTTTCCTGAATTGGTAACGTCAACAGATATCTTTACATCAGATCCGGCCGGCGATGATTCAGGAATGGTAAGATTTTTATATGTGAATGTGGTATAGCTTAATCCGTAGCCAAAACCCCATAACGGTTCGCCTTTAAAATAACGGTATGTTCTGCCTTCCATGCGGTAATCCTTGAAGTCAGGCAAATCGTTAACCGATTTATAGAAGGTAACGGGCAATCGGCCAGCCGGGTTGAAATCACCGGACAGCATGCGGGCAAGGGCTGTACCTGTGGCTTCACCGGGGTAAAATGCCTGGATAATTGCCGGAACGTTTTCATTTTCCCAATTCATAGCCATGGCACTGCCGCTAAAATTAACGTAAATAATGGGTTTGCCTGTTTTTTTGAGCTCTTTCAGCAGGTCTTCCTGAACAGAAGGAAGATTAATGTGAGTGCGGTCACCGTGTGAAAACCCGTCAATGCTGAGCGGCATTTCTTCACCTTCGAGACTGGAAGAAATACCACCGCAGAATACGATCACATCTGCCTTTTTGGCAGCATCAACCGCTTCTTTTTTGTAATCCTTTGATGTTTCAACCCATTCGAATTTTGCTGAAGGTTCAACTGCATTGTTCCACCAGAAGGGTACCACAGTAAATGTAACTTCAAGATTATATTTCTGGCCTTTTACAAGTTCCACGAGATTTTTTCCGGGATCTTTCCCGTTAATTTTTACACGGGTATTACCTCCGAATGTAAAAGTACCTGATTTATCTGGAATAAGAATTCCTGTCCATCTAACTGAAAAACTATCTTCCATCTGGTTATCAACCGGTGAGCGCATCCAGTAAAAATTCACTGAGCTGTCAACACGCACAAATGCAGGCTGGCCTTTCAATCCTTCTTCACTGTAGTATTCAGCTTTAAGACCATTTTTAAGCGCTCCGTTTTCATCATGAAATAAATTCTTATACGGTACCGGCTGGTAATTGGTATAAATGCCGGGTACTATGGGACAACCGGCGGAATAAAGCACATTTTGCTTTCCCATCCTGGTTCTCAGTCCTGTGAGCGGTGTGATGGGAACTACAGGTTCCCCGTTGTAGTTAGCAATCAGAATGTCAAAGTTGTCGGCATTAGGTCCGATAAGAGCGATTTTCTTTCCTTTTTTCAATGGAAGGATGCCATCGTTTTTGAGCAGTACAAGTGATTTCTCGGCTGCTCTTTCCGCGAGTTGCAAATGTTCTTTGGAGCCTACAACTGAAAAGGGTATTTTGGAATAAGGAACCATGATATCCGGATCGAACATTCCCAGTTTGATTCTGGCTTCAAAAAGCCTGAGAAGTGATGTGTTCAGGTCTTTTTCATTGATCACGCCGTTTTGTATGGCCGAATCAAGGTTGCTTACAAGAAAACTGGCAGGAGTTTCACAATTCAGGTCTGTACCGGTGGAAACCGACCATCCCCAGGCACGGGATGAGTTCTCAACCACATGATGGGCGTTTTTTGTATAGAAATCACTGATGGCACCGCAATCCGATGTGATATAACCGGTAAAGCCGAATTCCTTTCTGAGAATGTTACTGAGAAGCAGGTCTGAGCCGCAGCATGGCTTATCACGGAACCTGTTATAGGCACACATTACCGATTGTACATTGGCTTCTTTCACCGAAGCTTTGAATGCAGGTAGGTAAGTATCATACAGGTCGCGGTCATTAACAAACACATTATCGACATGGCGGCTGTATTCCGGTCCGCTATGAACAGCATAATGCTTGGCCGTTGCAATGGTTTTAAGATAGTGAGGGTCATTTCCCTGTAATCCTTTAATGAAATTTACAGCCATTCTGCCTGTCAGATATGGATCTTCTCCGTAGGTTTCCTGGCCTCTTCCCCAACGGGGATCGCGGAATATATTGATGTTCGGCGACCAGAAGGTAAGTCCGGTATAAATGCTGTGCACATTGTTTTTAAGAAAATTATGATGCTTGGCCCTTGCTTCATCGGAAATAGCGGTAGCCACAGTGAACATCAGTTCTTCATCAAAGGTAGCTGCAAGACCAATAGCCTGTGGAAACACTGTGGCCTTACCGGCTCTTGCCACGCCGTGAAGGCATTCATTCCACCAATCATACTGCGGAATACCAAGACGCGGAATGGCTTCACTATGGTTGAAAAACTGGGTTACTTTTTCCTGCAAAGTAAGTCGCGAAACAAGGTCATATGCTCTTTCCTCAACCGGCAAAGACGGATCCTGGAAAGGATATTGATAGGTGGTTTGTCCGATGACAGTGAAAATTGCCGGAAGTATTAAACACAAGGTGAAAAGTATTCTGCGCATTGCTTTTTTATTTTAGTTTGATAACATCAAATCTAAACATTTTATGCTTTAAGCGCAAGAATCCAAACTATGATCGCATCGCGATGGCTATCGAATATAATAGTCATCATTTCAAAGAGCAAGCCGATCTCGACCAGGTGGCATCCATTGTAAACCTGAGTGAACCTTTAAACCTTTAAACCTTTAAACATTGGAACCTTTAAACCCTTGTTTTAGTGTATAGTCTGGTCCGACCCCGGAAAAAAAACATTTGCATCCTCTATTGTTTCGTTATAATTTCACGCAAATAAAATCAGAAAAAAGGAAAAGGGGCGGCAGATGAAAAACGGACAGGGGTATACAAAAATAATCAATTGGTTTTCAGATCGTTTTAATCACAGGCAGCAAATGTATGTGTTTAGCCTGTTCATTGGCATTGTCAGTGGGCTTGCCGCGGTGCTGCTTAAAAACACGGTTCATTACACTCACCAGTTTGTTCTTAAGTATGGTGGCTATTTCCAGATCAACTTCCTTTACCTGGCCTTTCCGATGCTGGGAATCCTGCTTACCGTCTTATATGTAAAGTACCTGGTAAAAGATGAAATGGGTCACGGAATAACCAAAGTTCTCTATTCTATTTCAAAAAAGGGAGGTTTTCTAAGGCCTCATAACAGCTATTCTTCCATTATTGCTTCAACACTGACAGTGGGTTTCGGAGGATCTGTCGGACTTGAATCGCCTATTGTGGTTACCGGGTCCTCCATGGGATCGAGCCTCGGAAGGCTTTTCGGCATGAATTACAAATCCATTACAACACTTATTGGCTGTGGTGCTGCAGGCGCAGTTGCCGGTATCTTCAAAGCCCCTGTAGCCGGTGTTGTTTTTGCACTGGAAGTGCTGATGCTTGATATCGGTGTGTGGTCGATTATTCCGCTATTGATATCGGCTGTAACAGGTGCCACAATATCTTACCTGTTCCTTGATCCCGGCGTTTCGCTGCATTATCCTGTTCAGGGCAATTTCAACCTGCACAATATACCTCTTTATATCGTTCTCGGTCTTTTTGCAGGTATCGTTTCGCTGTATTTTACAAGGATGACCTTTTCAATTGAAAAACTCTTTGCAAAAATCGGCAGCCGGACTACACGGTGGATTATCGGCGGCCTGGTGCTCGGATTACTTATTCTTTTTCTCCCTTTACTTTACGGTGAAGGTTATGACATCCTGAATGATTTTCTCGAAGGTAATATCAGTTCAATCACCCACGGGAGCATATTCAGCGGCCATGAAGGCAGTTTATGGTATTTTGTTGTCTTCATGGTGCTCGTACTTTTGTTCAAGCCAATAGCCATGACTGCCACAACCGGTGCCGGCGGGGTGGGGGGAATATTCGCTCCTTCCATGTTCATGGGCGGTTTCACGGGGTACCTGGCTGCAAAACTCCTTAACCAAATCCACTTTATCAACGTACCGGAACAGAATTTCATCCTGAGCGGCATGGCCGGATTAATGGCCGGCGTCATGCATGCCCCGCTTTTTGCCATCTTTCTCATTGCTGAGATCACAGGTGGTTATGTGCTGTTTATCCCGTTAATGATTACCTCTACAGTTTCCTTTATTACCATCCGTTATTTCGAACCTCATTCCATTTACACACACCGGTTGGCAACGCGCGGCGAACTGATCACTCACAACAAAGACAAAGCTATACTCACCCTTTTGGACATGGATAAGCTGATCGAAAAGGATTTCGTGCCTGTTACCCCGGCTGATTCACTAGGCAAGCTCGTAAAGGCTATTTCCCGTTCAAAAAGAAACTTGTTCCCTGTAATTACCGGCAAAAACATCCTGGTAGGTGTTGTATTGCTCGACAGCATCCGCCATATCATTTTCAACAGTGAAATGTACAACCAGGTTTTTGTGCGCGACCTGATGCAGCCTCCTCCCACTCACATTTCGCCGGGTGATTCAATGGAAAGCGTCATGAAGAAATTCGAGGATAATGAAGCCTGGAACCTTCCGGTTGTAAACAACGGAGAATACATCGGCTTTTTATCCAAGTCGAAATTATTCTCCTATTACCGCAACTGGTTGATAGAAATTTCGGAGGATTAGTAGCCCCGGCCTTAAGGCCGGGGACTATAAATCCGGGTCATCCATTGCCCCCGGCCTTAAGGCCGGGGCTATTGAACTAAGCCTTTCCGTTAAACGGCGGATACTGATCGGTCAGAAATGCAATGTAAAGATTTACCCGTGTATTCCATCTCATGAGTCCGGTGACATATTCATGAAATACGGCAGGATACTTACCTGTGAAAAGAACAGCAAACCACGAGATGAAAACAATTACCATAGTGGCGATGGTTCTGAAAAATAATAAGAATCCATGTGGAATCATAACATACAGCCAGCCCAGGAAAAGACGAAGGAGAAGCAAGACCCTGCTTATTTTTTCGGGATATTCCAGGTTGAAATTCAGGTTCTCGTCCTGAACATCCAGGCCAAAACCGGGATAACCGTCAGAAAGGTTCATCATTGCCGTGTTCACCCTAAGGTTCCAACGGTTGAAACCAACCTGGTAATCAAACATGGTTTTGGGATATTTCCCTGTGAAGAGAACGATCCAGAAAGCTACAAAGGTCAGGATTGCAGACCAGATACCAAGGAAAAACAGGATAATTCCGTGAGGAATCGCAATGTACAGCCAGCCGAAAAAGGTGCGTAAAAGCAATTGGAGCCGCGAATAGCGGTCCTGTGTTTTAATTGTTAATTCCATGGAATGAGATTTAAGTGGTTGATATACTAAATGTAAGGAATTATTAAAAATATGATGCTGCTGTTGGTTAATATCTCATAAACAATTGCAATTTTATTTTTTAACTCATTGGCAAAACCATTACTTTTGAAACTAAAATTTACATCCATGGAAAGAGATTCCCGCATATTCGAATTAATTACCCGTGAGAAAAACAGGCAACTGCACGGTATTGAACTGATAGCATCTGAGAATTTCGTCAGTGACCAGGTACTGGAGGCTATGGGTTCATGCCTGACCAATAAATATGCCGAAGGACTGCCCGGCAAAAGATACTACGGCGGATGCCAGGTAGTTGATGAAGTGGAAAACCTTGCCATCGAAAGGATCAGGCAATTATTCAATGCAGCATGGGCTAATGTTCAGCCTCACTCAGGTGCACAGGCCAACGCAGCCGTTATGCTTGCCGTACTCAATCCTGGTGACAAATTCATGGGTCTCGACTTATCCCATGGCGGTCACCTTTCACACGGATCTCCTGTTAATTCCTCAGGAATTTTATACCAACCGGTCGCCTATACACTGAACCCTGATACCGAACGTGTTGATTATGATAAAATGGAGGAAATTGCCCTTCAGGAAAAACCGAAGCTTATCATAGCCGGTGCATCGGCTTATTCGCGCGACTGGGATTATAAACGCATGAGGGCTATTGCCGATAAAGTGGGCGCCCTGCTCATGGCTGACATTGCTCATCCGGCCGGTCTCATTGCCAAAGGTCTGCTGAATCATCCATTCCCGCATTGTCATATAGTAACCACAACCACACATAAAACCCTGCGCGGTCCAAGGGGCGGTCTGATTATGATGGGACACGATTTTCCGAATCCATGGGGTATTACTACTCCGAAAGGAGAAATCAAAATGATGTCGGCCATGCTTGATATGGCTGTTTTCCCTGGTATCCAGGGCGGACCGCTCGAACATGTGATCGCTTCCAAGGCAGTTTCATTTGGTGAGGCATTGACTGATTCTTACAGGGATTATGTGACCCAGGTGAAGAAAAACGCGGCTGCCATGGCAAAAGCCTTTATTGATAAGGGTTATAAGGTGGTTTCAAATGGAACCGACAACCACTCCATGCTGATTGATTTAAGAACCAAAGTGCCTGAGGTTACAGGTAAAATGGTTGAAAATACCCTTGTGAAAGCCGATATCACCCTGAACAAAAATATGGTTCCTTTCGATTCGCGTACTCCTTTCACCACATCAGGCGTGAGAGTTGGTACACCTGCCATCACGACAAGAGGCGCCAAGGAAGATCTTATTCAAACCATCGTTGAGCTCATTGATGATGTGATTATGCATATTGAAGATGAAAAAGTGATTGATGCAGTGAGGGGAAAAGTGAACCAGCTAATGAAAGACTACCCGTTGTTTGCATGGTAATACTTACCTTTTTCGACCTTGAATGGTATAAATATCTTTTGATAATCGGAGCCGGCCTTGTTGCCGGCTTTATCAATACAATTGCAGGCAGCGGTTCACTGCTTACGCTGCCTATGCTCATGTTTATCGGGCTTCCGCCAAACATGGCCAATGGTACAAACCGGATTGCCATCATGCTTCAAAGCCTTGTCGGTTCGCTGGGTTTCAGAAAGCAGGCGGCACTTGACCGGTCGACCGGGTTAAAACTCGGCATTCCTTCTGTACTGGGCTCCATTGCCGGTGCACTTATGGCACTTGCACTGAATGCCAAAGCCATGGAACGGGTCATCGGTATCCTTCTGATCATTATGTTCTTCTTTATCCTTTTAAAGCCGGAGGCATGGCTGAAAGGACAGAAAGAAAAGCAGATCCCTGCTTCAATCTGGCTCAATTTTATCGTTTTTTTCCTGATTGGCGTTTACGGCGGGTTTGTGCAGGCAGGTGTCGGCTTTTTCCTTCTTGGCGGGCTCGTACTCGGAGCCGGTATGGATCTTGTGAAAGCCAATGCCATTAAAAATTTCCTTGTTTTCTTATACACCCCTTTTGCCCTGCTGATTTACATGATCGGGCACCAGGTGGACTATAAATCGGGACTGATCCTTTCGATAGGAAGCATGACAGGAGCCTGGCTCGGAACAAAGTCGGCAGTAAGCTGGGGACCTGCCTTTGTAAGATATGTGCTTCTCGTGGCGGTTTTGATTTCCGCTGTTCAGCTTATGTTCTTCTGATTACTCGAGTTTGAAGTGATAGGTAATTCTTCCTATCTGCCTTTGCGGGGCATCATCCTTTACATTGAATTTCGACTCCAGAGCGGCCTTTTTGGCAGCCGCATATAATGTATTGTCAACAATTGTCGAACCCTTCACACCGGGTGTTGCAGCAATTACCCTGCCGCTATTGTCAACTGTTATTTCAACAACAACAATACCTTCCCTCTGAATCTGGAAATCGGGTTTACGGATGAAGATCATTGAACGCCCGTCAAGGTTGAACGAAATGCCCGGACCTACGCCATCTCCAATGCCTGACCCAATACCTCCGCCGGATCCTCCGCCTGAACCTCCGCCGCTTCCCGGACCGGTTCCACCGCTTCCGCCCTGGCCATATAAAGCCGAACCCTGCTTGCCCCCGGGAACTCCCTGGTCGGTTGCCCCTTCGGTATTTCCCTGGCCTGTGCTAGAAGTCGCATTATTACTGGGCTTATAAAGGGCCGATTTATTTACTGTCTTTGGTTTTTCGGTTACAGGCTGGTTGACCGGTTTTTTCGGTGTGGTTGTGGAAGAGACAACCTTTTTAGGCTCCGGCTTTTTTTCTTTTTTAGGAGTTTCGCTTATGCTGGCTGTTTCCTCGATGTCCTGAGACAACACTTCCTGCGGTTTGGTTTCAGCGGGTGGGGCAGGATTGGTTAGTTGAGTGAAATCGGGTATTGACAGATCCGACTGCTGCAATTCACCAAAACCAGCTTCGGCATAACCCAGGTTTACTTCAAGGTCCATACCTCCGCCTCCGCCACCCTCGGGATAGGGAGGAATGGGCGTATAAATGTACGTAAAGAAAAGGATCAGGAATAAAATGATGCCTGTTCCGATCGATCCTGTATAGCCTACAACTTTAGCCTTAGTATATGTTTGTCGAGTTATTTCACCCATTTGGAGCCTTTGTTGCTAATATCATCCTTACATTAATCTTATTCCCTATCTGGAGAACATCCACCAAATTCTGTACCGGAATTGTGTTATCAACCCTCAGAACAATGATGGGTTCTGTTTTTCCAGCTGTAGCTGTCAAAAGTACATTCTCAAGCTGGTCGAAACTTACCTGCTGCTTATTGACAAAATACTGGAGATCTTTTGTTACAGACAACGCGATCTCAGTTTTCCTGATGGTTTGATGGTATTTTGAATTGGGAAGAGTTAGCTTTACAACACTTGGACTGATAAGTGTTGATGCAATAAGGAAAAACAACATCAGGAAGAACATGATATCATTAAAGGATGAGGTATAAACCTCAGCCATGGCATTCTTCTTTTTCCTTAACTGTATCATTTTTTAACCGGTTCATTTAAAATGTCCATGAAATTCATGACGCTGAATTCAAGCTTATGAACAATTCTTTCCACCATGATATTCAGTGTATGATAGGCTATGAATGCCAGGATACCAACAAACAGACCTGAAGCACTGGCGACCATTTTTTCATACAAACCACCGGAAATAATCCCGATTGAAATATTATCGGAAAGTGAAATATTGTAGAAAATCTTAATAACGCCGATGATGGTCCCTATAAAACCAAACATTGGTGCAATACCGGCCACCACAGCCAGAACGCTCAGATGCTTTTCAAGGTTATAGATTTCAAATTTACCTACAATTTCAACTGATTCTTCAATTTCCTTCATGGGTCGTCCAAGCCTTGAAAGGCCTTTTTCAATCATGCGGGCCAGAGGTGATTGTGTGCTCTGGCAAAGGGCATGTGCTGAATCGATCTTTCCGTCATGGATATAATCCTTGATGCGGTTCATGAAGTTGTAATCCTCTTTTGAAGCGTAATTCAGCACAACCAGGCGGTTAAGGAAAATATAAATTGAAAGAAGAAGCAGGAATGCTATCGGAATCATCACCCATCCGCCTTTTTGGGCCATATCCCAGTAATTCAGAGTGGCATGTGCACCCGTTTGGCCTGCCGCCAGACTATCGGCAGTCGTAGTCAATACATTTTGCAACAGAACGAAAAGCATAAGAATTTTTATTGGTTTGCTAAAATTAAATAAACGTTGAACACAGGTGTTTATTTTTCAAGGCAAGTTATTAACTACAGGCTTCTCATTGTCAGTATCGACAGGCTCGGGACTTTCCTCTTTTTTTCCGAATAGCCGCCTGAGAAGTTCTCCGAGGGTATTGAAATCTTCTTTATATGTTATACCTAATCCCTGGGTGTAAGTTGAATTTTGTGTCAAACCCTGCTCAACCACCGATTCATTGTTGGAATGGTTGAATGTTTTTAACCTCAATTTTCCATTATCCGTCAGTTTATAATCAATATCAAATTCACCCACAATCTGGTTCGTTGTGGAAGCAGCAGCGTTGGTTGACATGTCAACACTTCCGTTAATTATAAGCTTATTGTTGAAAAGCGGGTAAGAAAGAGCTACCTGGTATTCATCACTGTTCATCTCACGGTTTGACCTGTAATTTACGTTAACATCCAGGTCATTGACAATTTGAGACAACCAGTTGCTAAGCTGGTTAGATAGTAATTCACTGAAGTTAACCCCTGCAGCACTGGAATAAATGGAAGAGGACGAATTTGATACCGATGTGGCGCCCGAATATTGCCGGCCGTATTCCTGATTCAGTGAAAAGCGATTGGTTATCAGCAATGAAATAAACTGCTTCGTCTTCTCCTCCGTGGTAGCCATAGCTCCGTTCACTCTCAACCTTGTTGATTCGTCAGCATCAGGAAGGTAAACGTCGTAATTGATATCCGGAGACATCAGTTTTCCGGTTAATGTAACCCTGTCATCCACTTTTAACTTCTGATCGTCTTCACCTCCTAACAGGTCAGCAAGCGATGAACGTGTCGAATAATTTGCAATCAGGTTAATTGTGGCATCCAGCGGATCGCCATCCCAGTGAATCGTACCTCCCGGTTCAATTGTAAGTTTCTTGTTGATTACCTTTTGAAGAGTGAACAGGTAATCCCCTTCTTCAATCACATAGTCGCCCGACATGGTAAAGCCGCCCCGACTGCTCATACGTATATCGAGGTTGCCGTTTCCTCTTCCCTTAATGATCTCGCCCAACACGGGGTCAATGATCATCTGTACTTCGGCATCAGGGGTCATAATCAGCTTGAATCTCATGTTTAAACCCGAGAAATCAGCCTGGTAGGTCTTGACCTCTTCAGGTTCATTGCCATCGTTTACATCGCTTACTTCAATGAAAGGATATTCATTTAATTCACCGGTGTTGGACAATGGAATTTTGACATTTGTATTCTTGCCCGATGTAGCCACAATGTCCATTGTCATGGATCGTAAAGGACCCTGCATTTTAACGGTGCCTGTGGCATAGGCAGTGCCGTAAAACGTTTTATTATCAGCAAGAGTCGTATTCAGGCAGAGAAAATTTTCAGAACGAATGTTCAGGTCAACACTGAGGTCCTTCAGGTATCTGCTTCGCATCACTCCGCTCAGATAAGCGGAGTTTCCTTTTGGATCGAAAACCCTTATCTCGTTAAAATACATGTTGTTGTTCTCAATCAGTATTTTGTCACTGAAGCTATACCTTGTTTTAAGGTAATTGATTGTAAACGCCGATTTCTGTAACGCTATTTCTCCATTGAGAACAGGTTTTTTCAATGTACCCTTTAAGGTGGCCTTTCCTGATGCCATCCCCCTGATATCGCTAAAGACAGAATTCAAATAAGGGTTCAGAATGTTCATCCTTAATTTTTCAAGCCGGATATCAAAATCAATCCGGCCTTCATCCGTAGGCAGGTATTCACCTGTTATGTTAACCGTTTTGAGATTGTCCCTCATGGCTGAAATGTCAAGCTCAATGGCCTTTTTACGGTTATTCCACGAAGAATTGATCTGCGTTGCCCCAAGCATTTCATTGTTTACAACAAGGCTGTCAATGTGCAGCATGCTTGTAAAAAATGGCGTGGAATAAATGCCCGAAAGTTTGGCATTGCCGTTCAGAACACCATCCAGGTTATAGCCAGAGGATGCTGACAGGCTGTTGAGATTTCCAAGGTCGAAATGATTGAAAACAACCGTTACAACGTCCTCCGGGTTTTCTGTTATGTTACCGTCAATTTTGAAAAATTCGTTCAGGTGGTTTATGGCAATATTGTCAAACCGTATGGCTGAACTGTCGATCCTTACCATGCCCGGCTGTATGTTCCATACGGTATCACGGGCTATGAATTCAGACTTTTTAAAAGACACCTCAATGCCCGGCTTTGACATCAATGATGCCCGGTTGAATTTCGTCATAGCACTGATCATGCCTTTTGAGGTTACATCTTTCCAGTTATTCCACTTAAGTTGAATTCCGGAAGTGTCATGGGCTGAGTTGGCAATTGCAGTGAAATTTTCAAACCGCAGGCGCTTTCCGAGTGACATGATTTCGCTGCCTGCTTCAAAATGCAACGATTCAGGAGATCCGGAAGCATTTATATTCAGGTTATCCCATATGATATTTTTTGCTTTTACATAAGCCGCTTCGAAATGCATATTCAAATCATGTCCTGTGCCGTTGTAACGCATGCTCATCAGGCTATTTTCTGCCACCCCGTAATCAGGAAGGAAAAAGTCAAACAGCGGCCGGATGTTTTTTATTTTTGAAGTAAAGGCAAGATCATAGGAGGAAAATTTCGGAATAGCTGCCGAATCAGCCAGGGATGGAAAGTAATCGAATATGAAATGTTTTACTGTTTCGGCCATACCTGTTAATTCATAATTTCCTGACAATTCCGCATCAAGGAAATCCGATTTCAGTTGTAAAAAGTTACCTGACGATCCGGATTTCGAACTCAGAGTCAGATCATAGACCTGAAGCTGCTTATCCTTTTTAACAAAGAGTGAATTGAGAAGCTTGATTTCTCCGTTCATTGTATTTATTGACTGCCCGTGTGCATTTGCGATCAGATAGCATGAGACTTTGAAATCAGGATCTTTTGGTGTGATGTTCAGCTCATATAAATTCGCATCGGTAATATTGGCCCTGAAATCGAAGTCCGGCACTGAATCTGTAATATCAACCCTTCCGAGGAATTCAAGATCGACATTCGGATCATGTACATTTACCGATCCGTTGAATGTACGGTTATTCAGGTCGCCCGACAGCGAAATATTGCTATATTCATATTTCATGAATTCAAACAAACCGATGTTGCCTTTAAGGGAAGCATGAACCGACTTGCCGGCAACCGAAGCGCCATCCACTGTTGCAGTCAGACTGATCTTACCCATTTTGTCCGAAGCATTCGCAAGTTCACCGATATTAAAATCCTGCGCGTTCAGCTTTCCCTGGAATCCTAGTGTATTGGACGTGTCGGGCCGAAAAAGAAGGTCGGTACGAACAACCCCAAGAGCAGTATTGAATTTGCCATAGGCCACAAAGTCATTAATAAAGCCGGTGAAATTGCCATTGTAGGTTATTCTGCCCAGTTTATTCAATATTTCGGGAATACGTATGTTTTTCTGCCTGAAGAACTGGAGATTCTTCAGATCGGATTCCGATGTAATGAATTCATTGATATCAGCTACAATAAAAGTTTGTTTTATCTGCGGAAGTCCTTCAAAGCTCAGGTCACCTGCAAAGTGTGAATAATTGCCAAAGCCCACGTATAGGTCCTTTCCCCTTAGATTATTAAGAGTTCCTGAAACACGGCCTGAAAATGTAACCTGCTGTTTAATATTCCTGAATGAGGGGGAAACATACGACAGGTCACTAAGGTTGAATACAGATCTATCAAGCCTTATGCGCAATTTCACAGATCCTGGAAATGAATCACCTTTCATCTGGCTGTAACTGGCGAACCGGAGGGAAACCTCATCTCCTTTAATCTCGGATTCAGTTGTCCTGATTTCAAGATTCCTGAAGGAAAGAAATGTTTTGCTCTCACTGAAAAGACAACTCATGTTTTCCACAGTGAGCCCGCTTTTTTCTTTAAAGCTAAGCGATTTCACAAAAAATGAAAGAGAATCGGATGAAGGGCTAAAACGTCTTACATCAGCGTTCAGGCCTGTAGCCTGCATATCGCTGTAATTGATCCCGAAATCCTTTGGAACATAATTGGCATTTTTGAGACTGAATGTGCTGTTCCGGGTCCTCAGGTTATTCAGTTCAACAGTCCAGCCGCCCTTTGATTTTGTCCCGTTTCCCTTTAACTTGTCAAGAAAATATTTAATATTCAAATCACCGGCCGAGTCAATGGCCAGGTAAAATTTCCCCCTGTCCACATTGATGCTTCCTATTGAAAAGGTCTTTGCCACGGGATTAATGGAACGGATGCCTGCTGTGACTGAACGGGCATAAATGAGTGTATCACCTGTAATATCTTCAAGGTACACATCATTGATTCTTATTCTGTAAAAAAAAGCAATATCTATTTTCCCGATTGAGCAGCGGGTATTGAATTTTGCGGATACCTTATTCATTATGAAGGCGGCAATATCATTCTGTATCCGGTTACTTTGCAGTAGAAGGAAAGCGGATGCAGGCAGGGCAAAAACAATCAACAGCAGGATGGCTGTTATTTTTGCCAACTTTTTAATAATTTTGCGGCTTGCCATAGTTTACACAACGTCAAAATTGCGAAAAAAGTTTTTAATTTAAAGGCAATAATGAAATTAACCATCCTCGGTATCGAATCGTCCTGTGATGATACATCTGCTGCCATAATTGAAGACGGTCTGCTGCTTTCAAATAAAATTGCCAACCAGCAGGTACACAAAGAGTATGGCGGTGTAGTGCCCGAGCTTGCTTCGCGTGCTCACCAGCAGAATATAATACCGGTTGTTGACGCTGCTTTGAAGGAGGCAGATTGTACTGTTGCGGATATAGATGCCATTGCCTATACAAGGGGGCCCGGATTAATGGGTTCACTTCTGGTAGGTTCTTCATTTGCAAAAGGACTATCATTATCGCTCAGGGTTCCTCTTATTGACGTAAACCATCTTCTCGCTCATATTCTTTCTGTTTTCATACTGAAAAGTGAAAATGAAAAACCGGTTCCCCGTTTTCCGTTCCTTTGCCTTGTAGTATCGGGCGGCCACACCTTGCTTGTGGTGATGAAGGATTACCTGGATATGCATATCATAGGACAGACAATTGATGATGCTGCAGGTGAAGCGTTTGACAAGTGTGCCAAGGTGATGGGCTTTCCTTACCCGGGTGGCCCGTTAATCGACAAGTACGCGAAAGAAGGGAATGCAAACGCATTTGAATTTTCCAAAGCATCTGTAAAAGGCTTGGATTTCAGTTTCAGCGGGCTTAAAACATCATTCCTGTATTTCCTTCGCGACAGGATGGCAGAGGACAGGGAATTTATGGCGAATAATACGAATGACTTGTGCGCTTCAATTCAAAAGGCCATTATCGATTCGCTCACACGCAAACTCGTTAAAGCGGCAGGAGAAACAGGGATTCATGATATTGCCGTTGTGGGCGGGGTTTCGGCTAATTCAGGACTCCGACAGGCAGTGTATGAACTGGGTGCCAAACGGAAGTGGAATGTGTTTATACCTCCGCTGCAGTATGCAACTGACAATGCAGCCATGATTGCAATCACAGGGTATTATAAAGCAAGACAGTTTCAGTACTCATCTCATAATCTAACCCCGGTCGCCCGTTTTGATCAGTTTTGAGCTAAAATAACTGTTCGTCAAAATAAATGTACCGTTGGTCAATTTTATAACCGCCTTTATAATAATTAGTGAAACCGTAAACCAGCCATTTTTCCCGTTTATATCGGTTTCGGTCAACTGGCTTGGAACAAGGGATGCAGACATGATAAAACATTGAAAAAAGCCTCTGCGCTGTAGTACGGAATTTTATTATAAATTTGTTACAGCCGATCTTTTTTTTGGATTTATTCAGAAACATTTTGATTTTGTGGGCGTATAGGCTACACACACGATTTATCATACAGCGATTTTATGGATAACCTGCTGATCGAAAGTACCAAAAAAACACCTGATGTTGCCTTCAACAAAGATGGCAGAATGAGGATCAGCGGTCGTTCCATTCCTGAAGATGCTTCCAAGTTTTATGATGATCTTTTTGAGTGGGTTTATTATTATTGTCAAAATCCGCCTGAATCCACAACTATTGATATTGAACTTGAGTATTTCAACAGTGGATCTTCAAAAGCATTGCTTCATATTTTAAGGGCCCTCAAGGATATTGTAAGAAAAGGCAATAAGCTTACAATTAACTGGTATTACGAAGAGGGAGATGATGACATCATGGAAAGAGGGGAATACTACGAATCCATCCTCGAAATCAAATTCAATTTTATTCAGACGGATTAAAGAAGTGACTAGTGACTGGTGACTGGTGACTGGTGACTGGTGAAGGCCGGGGCTATAGGTATCCGGTATCCAGTATTCAGTATCCAGTATCCAGTATCCGGCATCCGGCATCCGGTATCTTTTTTTTGCACTACCTTTACATTTAAACACCAATCGTTATGAATAATAAGGTAATAGGCATGAAGTTGTCGTTCCTGCTCCTGGCAATAATTCTTTTATTGTATGCCCTCATTATGGCTAAGGAGTTTCTTTATCCTCTTACCTTCGGAATCCTGATATCTTACCTGCTTTACCCTATTGTTAATTACCTTGAGAAAAGAGGTTTTCCCCGTATTTTCTCAATTCTTGTACCTATTATTCTCGCTGTAGCCATCGTGGCTATCATTGCCATAGCGGTTGTTAAAAGAATGAACCTGTTTCTGGACGACCTGCCACAATTTAAGGAGAAAACCATTGAACACCTAACAATCATCCAACAATACGTGGAAAACAATTTCGGGGTGTCGGCAAGCCGACTTAAAAATTTTATAGTGAACAGTATTTTCGACCTCGGCAAGCAATCGGGAAAACTATTTTCAGCTACAACCGGAACACTTTTCGCCCTTTTCATGCAGCCTGTTTATGTTTTTTTGTTCCTTTATTACCGTACAAAGTTTGCTTACTTCATTCTTCAGCTGACTGGCAGGGAATACAGGCTTATAACCATTAATATCTTAAGAGAAATCGCAACAGTGGTAACACGCTATATGCTGGGTGTAACCACAGTGGTGTTTATCCTGTGCTTCTTTAATTCATTAGGACTGCTGATTATCGGGTTGAAATATGCGCTCCTGATCGGGGTTATCCAGGCCCTATTCAGTTTTATTCCGTATTTCGGTAATGTGATCGGAGGAGCCATGACATTGCTGTTCGCGTTGCTTACCCAGGATTCCGAGGTCATTGCCATCCGCATCCTTGCTTTTGTTTTCATCGTGCACTTTTTTGAAAATAATCTACTTTCTCCCTATATAGTCGGGAATAATATCAGGCTTAATCCTTTTGTTATAATTATCGGACTTATAGCAGGTGCTATGATCTGGGGAGTTCCGGGCATGCTGGTTACAATCCCTTTTCTTGCCATGCTGAAGATAATTCTCAAAAGAATACCCCGTCTGGAACCCTATGCATACCTGCTGGGAACCCGTGGTACGAAGCGGCATGCTCTGACGAGGCAGAATTTGATGAGGTTCCTGGGGAAATGGAAGAAAAAGTCCGTTTGATCAGGCTAAATGGTTCCAAATAGTTCCAAATAGTTCCAAATGGTTCCAAAGTGGTTTAAACGTGGTTCCAAATGGTTCCAAATGGCTCCAAAGTGGTTTAAACGTGGTTCCAAATGGTTCCAACAAGGTAACCTTGAAACAACCTTGAAACAACCTTGAAACAACCTTGAAACAACTTTGAAACAACTTTGAAACAAATTTTTATTCTTCCACTATCAGATTCCTGATGCGTTCAATCTGAAGTTGTTTATTAACCTCACGCAGATTACGGGCTGTTTCAGTAAAGTACTGGTGCCCGCTGATAAACTTTACCTGCATGCTGTTCCAGTCCTTAAGTGATTTTATTTTTGATCGTTCTTTCAGTTCCATGAAAAGCAGGTTTGAAACGGGGATCATATCACTTCTTCCAAGGTAATCGAGGTCTGCATCACACATAATTTTCTCAAGCTTATTGGCTGGTCGGGGAGGCAGTTTGGTAGCCATGATCAGTTCACAGATTAAATCAATCTGTGCCGTAGTATAATAATATTCAGTGAGCATTTCCCGTGCCACAAGGCAGCTGAAGTATTCATGATTATCATACGATATGGTATGCCCGGCGTCGTGGAACAAAGCAGCGGTTTTCAGTAACAGCAGCTCTTCATCAGTCACACCTTCCCCGATTCCGATGAGTTCCACCTGGGTAACCACATCCACTGTATGTTTTATATTATGATAAAACAGACTGGGCGGCAATTCTTTTTCGAGCTTATCGAGTAAATATTCCTGTAAATCAGTGAACTGTATCAACCCAAAACGCAGGCTGAATTTTTTGTTTGGAATAATCCCCTTGCCCTGTAAAGAATAATCTGTCTTAATGCTTTTTACCGAATAGAGGGTGATTTCACCTTCATATTTAACCGGCATTTTTTTATAATACTCACAATTGAACAGGTCTTTTACAAGTTCGTATGTAGTAGCTGATATGAGTATTTGTCCTTCTTCACAAAATTGCCTGATGCGGGCGGCATGGTTAACTGTTTCGCCTTTAACCTCATAATGAGGTCGTTTTTTACCGCTTACATCGGCAATTACTGTTCCTGTATGTATTCCGATCCGGAGTTTCCAGATATTGCTGAACGCATTGGTGCGTTGCAGATCCCTGAAAAAGTATTGCATTTCAATAGCCGCCAGCAATACTTCTATCGGATTGGTTATATTTTTCTGCGGAATACCTCCTACAAGCATGAGAGAATCGCCGATTGTACGGATGCTGCGAACCGGGAACTTGGTTACTACCTGCTGAAGCTTGATAAAAATTTCATCAAGTGAATCCACATAAAGTTTTGGATCCTGTTGGGATGTAATTTGTTCAAAACCGATCACGTCAGCATATAAGACAGTTGCAGTCTTAAACCGCATTACATGCGATTTCTTTTCTGTGCCCGGCTTTGTTGAAATTTCATTTTTACCCAGTTTATTGAGGAGGACTTTATATTTTTCTATTTCCTGCGAAAGGAATTCATTTTGCCGGTTCAGTTTTTCATTCTCGGAAGTAAGGGATTTATTCTGAGAAATAATTTCTGCAATGTGCTTTAATATACCTGTTTTTCTGGGCATCAAATATCTACGTGACTAAAAATTACTATTCTTTTACGTTCACTATACCGGAAAAGGTTTATTAATTTTGACATTTGTCACTAAAAGATTGATAACCGGACTTAAAATCATGGATTTCACTTTAAACTCACAATACTATCCAACAGGGGATCAGCCCCGGGCTATTGAGCAGCTTACTTCAGGCATAAAGAGGGATCTGAAATACCAGACACTTCTTGGAGTCACAGGATCAGGCAAGACTTTCACCATGGCAAACGTCGTAACCAAACTTAAACGGCCAACCCTTGTACTAAGTCATAACAAAACCCTTGCGGCACAGCTTTTTGGTGAGTTCAAGCAGTTCTTTCCGAATAATGCTGTTGAATATTTTGTTTCCTATTACGATTATTATCAGCCTGAGGCCTACCTGCCTGTAACGGATACCTATATTGAAAAGGACCTTTCAATTAATGATGAAATAGAAAAACTCCGACTGAGCACCACGTCATCCCTTTTATCAGGCAGGCGGGATGTGATTGTGGTGTCATCCGTATCATGCCTTTATGGTATTGGCAATCCTGAGGATTTCCACAGCAATACAATCCAGATCAGCAGGGGAGATTCAGTGGGGCGGAATTCATTTTTACGACAGCTTGTCGACAGCCTTTACTCACGCAATGAAAACGAGTTTAAAAGAGGAAATTTCAGGGTGGCCGGCGATACGGTTGATGTATTCCTGGCTTACAGTGATTACGCATACCGGATTATGTTCTTCGGTGATGAAATAGAAGAGCTGAAAATGTTTGATCCTGAAACGGGCATAACGCTTGAAGAAATGGAGCATGCCTCCATTTATCCTGCCAACATTTTTGTAACAACAAAAAGCAGGATGTTACAGGCTCTCGAATTGATCCAGGTTGACCTGGGCAAACAGATTGCTTTTTTCAAGGATATAGGAAAACATCTTGAGGCGAAAAGGCTGAAAGACCGTGTAACGTATGATCTTGAAATGCTCCAGGAGCTCGGGTATTGCCCGGGTATTGAAAACTATTCAAGATATTTTGACGGCAGGCCTCCCGGACAACGGCCATTTTGCCTGCTCGACTATTTTCCTGAAGATTTTCTTACCATTATAGATGAAAGTCATGTGACTATTCCCCAGATCAGGGCGATGTACGGTGGCGACCATTCAAGGAAGCAGACACTGGTTGAATATGGATTCAGGATGCCCTCGGCCATTGATAACCGGCCTCTTAAATTCGAGGAGTTTGAGAACCTGGTAGGGCAGATGGTATTTGTTAGCGCCACACCTGCCGATTATGAACTAGAGAAGTGTGAGGGAGTAATTGTCGAACAGCTTATCAGGCCCACCGGTCTGCTGGATCCTGTAATTGAAGTGAAACCATCGCTTAACCAGATCGATGATCTCCTGAAAGAAATCAGGGTGTGCATTTCAAACAACGAGAGGGTACTTGTGACCACCCTGACCAAAAGGATGGCCGAGGAACTCACCAATTATCTCGTTCGCCTGGATATCAAATGCCGGTATATTCATTCGGATGTGGAAACGCTGGAGCGCATCGAGATCATGGAAGGGTTACGAAACGGAACCTTTGATGTGCTCGTGGGGGTGAACCTGTTACGTGAAGGACTTGATCTTCCTGAGGTTTCGCTTGTTGCGATACTTGATGCCGACAAGGAAGGATTCCTGCGTTCGGAAAGGTCACTAACCCAAACGGCAGGTCGTGCCGCTCGTAACCTGAGCGGGCGGGTGATCATGTATGCGACAAACATGACCGAATCAATGAAAAAAACTATTGATGAAACTAACAGGAGACGGGAAATTCAGCTCGCATATAACGAAGCCAACGGGATTACGCCGAGGCAGATCGTCAAGGCCGCTTCAAACATACTCAATGACATTCGTCGCAAAACCGGCGACCGCCAGGTATATGTTGAGCCGGAAAAGGTAGATGTCGCCGCTGACCCGGTGGTTCAGTATATGACAAAGGATGCGCTGCAAAAAGCAATGGACAAGGCAAAAAAATCGATGGAAAAAGCTGCATCCGAACTGAATTTTATAGAAGCAGCACGATTCAGGGATGAAATGCTGGCTTATAAAGATTTATTATCCAAATGACTTACGAAGTCATTTAATTTCATTTTTTTTCATTTATTTTGCGCAAAATTATTTTTATGGGTAAAGTATCGGATATATCCAAAGGCACGTTTGTAAGATATAACGGCGAAATTTCAATTGTTCTTGAATACGAACACCGCACTCCGGGTAACTTAAGGGCGTTTTACCAGGTTAAAATGCGTAACCTCAAATCCGGCAGGTTAATCGAACAACGGTTTCGTCCCGATGATGAAATGGAAATTGTTAGAGTTCATTTTAAAGAACAGCAATTCCTTTATATAGACGGAACGAACGTGGTGGTTATGGATAATGAAACCTACGATCAGCTTCATATACCCAGGGAAACAATAGGCGAGGGTATTGACCTCTTAAAGGAAGGTGCCAATATTAAAGTTTACTTTGACGGTGAAGAACCCATATTTGCTGAATTGCCGGTATCCGTTGAAATGGAAGTGACCTATACAGAACCCGGCATGAAAGGTGATACTGCAACCCGTACCCTGAAAACCGCCACCATTGAAACCGGTGCCCAGGTGAAAGTTCCCCTCTTTATCAACATCGGTGACCGGATCAAGATTGACACCAGGACCGGTGATTATATTGAGAGGGTCAGATAGTTTTTAGTTTCATGTTGTTTCATATGTTTCAAATTGTTTCAAATTGTTCTGAAACTACTTTGAAACTAAATGAAACCATATGAAACAACTTTGAAACATTCTTCAAGGGCATTCCTTAAACGACTTATCATATTGAGTCATTGCCCTCTCACTCATACCCATACTGCTGAAACCACCGTCGTGGAACAAATTCTGCATCGTTACCTTGCGGGTGAGATCGGAAAAGAGCGTAATACAATAATCGGCGCAATCCTCTGCAGACGCATTCCCCAGGGGTGACATCCTTTCCGTGAAATCGATGAGTGAATCAAATCCGAACACTCCGCTACCGGCTGTTGTAAGGGTGGGCGATTGTGAAATGGTATTGATCCTTATTTTCTTCTCACGTCCGTAAATGTAACCGAAGCTGCGCGCAATGGATTCAAGCAGGGCCTTGGCATCGGCCATGTCGTTGTATCCGAACAAGGTACGCTGGGCAGCAACATAAGACAACCCGACTATTGAACCCCAGTCGTTTATGGCGTCCATTTTACGGCAGATCTGGATTACCTTGTGGAACGAAAGAGCAGATATATCAAGTGTTTTTAAATAGAAATCGTAATTAATATTATCATAGGGAATTCCTTTTCTTACGTTGGGTGACATACCAATTGAATGCAGCACAAAGTCGAATTTACCGCCGAAAAATTCCATCGATTTACTGACGAGGTTTTCAAGGTCTTCCGTGCTTGTTGCATCGGCAGGCACAACAATGCTGTTGGTGGCTGCAGCCAGTTCATTAACTTCACCAAGTCTCATGGCTACGGGTGTATTTGTGAGAACAATCCGTGCACCTTCTGCATGGGCTTTTTCAGCGACCTTCCATGCTATTGATCTGTCATTCAGGGCTCCGAAAATAATGCCCGTTTTTCCTTTCAGCAGATTATAAGCCATTCTATTAAATTTAGTTATTCCACAAAGATAAAATAAGACTACTTACCAAGCAATGCTCTTGCATTTTCAAGAGCCGCCGGAGTAACCTCTTCACCGCTAAGCATTTTGGCAATTTCCAAATGCCTTTCGCTTTCATTGAGTAGTTTCATTCGGGTAACCGTAGACTGACCTTCATCGGTTTTATAAACAAGAAAATGATAATCACCTTTGCTTGCAACCTGCGGAAGGTGAGTGATATTGATGATCTGCATTTTTTCTGACATCCTGAAGATGATATTGCCGACGCGTTCGGCAATTTCACCGGATACTCCCGTATCGATTTCGTCAAAAATGATTGTCGGCAATCCCGTTGAATCCGACATCAGCGATTTTATACATAACATGAGCCTTGAAATTTCACCGCCTGAAGCCACTTTGGCAATATCCTGAGGTTTCATGTTCCTGTTAGCTGAAAACATGAATTGTATATGATCAGCACCTGTGGGAGTAAAATCGCCATTTGCATTGAGTGTAACGGCAAAACCGGCATTCGGAATACCCACTTCCTGCAACAGGCTGACGATCCGTCTTTCAAACTCCGGTACAGCCTTTCTTCTGTTTGATGAAAGCTCGCCTGCAATTTCCTGGAGAACCGAGTGATGTTCCTGCAATTTCTTTTCAAGTTCGGGAAGACCCTGCTCAAATGAATTAATTTCTGAAATTTTCTCCCGGAAATTTTCGCGTAAAGCTATCAGTTCATCCAAACCTGAAACCCGGTGCTTTTTTTCAAGATTAAAAAGGATATTCAGCCTGTCGTTTACTTCAGTCAATCTTTTGGGGTCAAAGGAAAGCTGATTATTCAATGAATCAATTTCCCCTGCAATATCCTTGAGTTCGATATAGGCCGAGTTGATCCGGTCGGCAAGGTTTTCGTTATTGTGCAGATATTTTTTTATTCGTGAAATGGCAGACAACGCATCCTTTACTTGCTGGACCGCAGACATGCTTTCGCCCTGGATATTTTCGAAGCTCTGCATCAGTGAATTCTTGATTTCCTCAGCATGAGTGAGCTTTTCAAGTTCAAGTTCAAGCTCTTCCTGTTCGCCGGCTTTTAGTTTTGCTTCATCAAGCTGGGCAAACTGAAACACGAAATAATCCAGGTCGGCTTTCATTTTAGCCGCATTCTCAGAAAGGTTCCTGTAATTCTTTTCTGTTTGGCGGTAATCAAAATAGGCAGTCAGATACCTGTTAAGCAATTCACCGCTGCGTGCATAGCTGTCGAGTACTTTTAGCTGGAAAAGGCTGTTTGAAAGATTCAGGTTCTGGTGTTGTGAATGGATATCGATCAACCGGCTTCCGAACTCGCTTAAAAGTTCAAGATTAACCGGTGTATCATTGATAAACGCTCTTGATTTTCCCGATGACAGGATTTCCCTTCGCACTATCGTCTGATTCGCGTAATCAAGTGCGTTATCGTTGAAAAAATTATTGAGCCTGTAATTCGTAATATCAAATGTGCCTTCGACAATGCATTTTTTTTCTTTATCATAAAGTACCGAGGTATCTGCCCTTCGACCCAGAATAAGGGCCAGAGCTCCGAGAAGAATTGATTTTCCGGCTCCTGTTTCACCGGTAATAATAGTCAGGCCTTTCTTAAATTCAATGTCAAGTTTACTGATAAGTGCATAATTCTCAACGATAAGGTTGGAAAGCATATCCTGTACAATTTAGTGCAAGATAATAAATTTTACTGGTTCGAAATCTTTCTGTATTTATCCCCGTGGGTCGGGTCAATCTGGTTAAGGATTGCCATAACGCGTTTCTTCTCATCGTCCATGGCTCCCTGGTACACATTCACAAACTCATCGGATTTTGCATCGAGAATGACCTGGAAAAAGTGCATGAACGGATCAGGGCGGTTTCTGTAAACACTTTGGAGAAGCACGAGGCTCTCTGAAATGGCAGTGCGGCCATCGGTGATCTTATCATACATCATATCCAGCCCCAGGCGGTGGTATTTATAAATGAATTCTCTCACAGGGGCATAGTCATCATTGAGAATATTGTTAATCAGCCAGTACCGGTTCTTCCTGCTTGTGCTTTCACCTGCCCTCCAGCCCCTTTCGTTGGCGTTCTGTGCATTGTTTACAATTTTTTCTGCCCGTTGGAAAAACTCGGTTCCTGAATTCAGACCGAATGAATCAAAATCAAGACCCAAAATTACATTGGCATAAAAGGCCAGCATGGAGGTGAGATTCGAGAGATGTGATGTTTCACTGAATTCAAGTGGCTGGAATTCCTGGTACCTGAAATCAAGGTCGTTATCAATATAATTAAATAGAACAGTGTTGTATGAAGAATTAAATACCGGCCTTCTGACCTGTATCTGAAGCGTACCTTTGAACTGATCGGTTGAATAATCCTGTATATTGAACAGCATGCTGCATTCGATTCGTTCGTTGATGCCGAATTTGTAGTTCGTCCATGCCCTGCTGTTCATGAATTCATTAATGGCACTTTGAAGTGTTTCAAAAATCTGCCTGTTGGTTCCCTGCACTTTTGAAGAAGTAATACGCACATCACACCGCAATTCCTGCGATCTGGCCTGGAATGCCAGGATAATGAAAAATGCAGCGGTAAAGATTCTTTTCATATCAAAATTTGATTTGCCAGGTATTCAACAATGTCATTGGCGACATCCTGTTTTGACTTTAACTCAAATTCAACCGGTTTATTGTTTCTGCCGATAATCGTAATCTTATTGGTATCGCTGTTAAATCCGGATCCTTTGTCAGACAATGAATTCAGCACGATGAAATCGAAATTCTTCCTTTCAAGCTTTTCCTGTGCATGTTCTATTCCGTTTTCCGTTTCAAGAGCAAAGCCGGCGAGAAATTGCTTACCGGTTTTAATCCTGCCGAGTGTTGCGGCGATATCCGGATTCGGTTCAAGTACAAGATTTATGTCGGCTTCTTTTCTTTTAATTTTATGAGTAACCGGTGATTTCGGACGAAAATCAGCCACTGCGGCGGATAAAATGGCACCGTCTGTATGTTCGAAAATATCAAGGCACTCCCGGAGCATTTGTTCTGCAGTCTGCACCCGTTTAACATGTATGGCGGGATGCACTGCACTAATGGAAACCGGACCGCTAACAAGAATCACTTCGGATCCTTGGGATGCCAGTTCCTCGGCAAGAGCATAGCCCATTTTCCCCGATGAATAATTACCGACGAACCGGACGGCATCAATCGGCTCATAGGTTGGGCCGGCGGTGACAAGAATTTTTTTTCCTTTAAGAATCAGCGGGAGTTTTTTTTTTCGGCCGGATGGCTGAAAAAACCTGTGATCACTTCCATAATGCGTTCAGGTTCCTCCATCCGGCCTTTACCTGAAAGGCCACTGGCGAGTTCACCTGTTGCAGGTTCCATGATATGATTACCGTAACCACGGAGAATCTCAAGGTTTTTCTGTGTGGATGGATGGGCAAGCATATCCAGGTCCATTGCCGGGGCAATGAAAACCGGGCACCGTGCTGATAAATATGTAGTAAGCAGAAGGTTATCCGCAATTCCGTGAGCCATTTTGGCTATTGTATTGGCGCTTGCAGGGGCGATAACATAAGCATCGGCCCATAACCCAAGGTCAACATGGCTGTTCCAGTTTCCGTTTGTGGGATCAAAGAAATCGGTAAGTATAGCATTTTTTGAAAGCGTGGCCAGTGTCAAAGGGGTAATAAACTCCTTCGACAGGGGAGTCATGATCACCCTGACCTCACAATTTTCCTTAACAAGCAACCGAATCAGGGAAGCTGCCTTATAGGCAGCAATACTACCGGTAACACCGATTAATATTTTCTTCCCGTTAAGCATGGTAAAATACTACTCCGCTTTACGGACGTAGATCTGATCGTTTTCAAATTCCTCAAGAGCGATCAGCGTATGCTTGGGCAATCTTTCATAAAACTTTGAAATCTCAATCTGTTCGCGGTTTTCAAATACCTCTTCGAGATTGTCAGTATAATTTGCAAATTCTTCGAGTTTGCGGTTGAGTTCTTCCTTTATTTCAACAGAAATCTGGTTGGCTCTTTTGGAGCAGATCATAACAGCTTCGTAAATGTTTCCCGTCTTCGCTTCAAGCATGTTAAGGTCTCTTGTAATAGTGGTAGACGGTGCTTTTGACTTTTTAAAATCTGTATTTTGTTCCATCAATTTTTAGTTAATTCGTTATCAGTGTCTTTAACATATTTGGAAGCTCGTTCATACATATCATCGGCTTCTTTTTTATTATTACTTTGCGGAAACTCCGCAATAAAAGTATAGTACTCATCAATGGCATCCTGGAATCGCTCAGTCTGTTTTGAAGCAATGCTGTTCATAGCCAGCATGAATTTCGATTTGAACAGCTTGAACATGATTTCTTCCCTGTACTTTGAATCGGGAAAATCAGCCAGGCAGTTACCGAGGGAAACTACAGAAGCTTTATAATCATCCAGGTTATAATATAACTGTGCGGACAGGTATTCCTTCTCCATTAATTTTTCATTCAGTTCCTGGATAATCCTCTGACAATCAGCGATACGAGAACTATTCGGAAAGCGGATCATGTAAAGCCTGAATGCATCAATAGCCTGGTTGGTGCTTGTCTGATCCAGTTCGGGTCGAGGCGACTGCATGTAAAAACAATAGGCTGTCATATATGACGCCTCTTCAATCAAATGACTGTTGCCGTACATCTGGACAAAATTGTCGAAATAGTGACCTGCTATAATATAATCATTCAATTTATATTGGGTCATAGCCTGGAAATAATACACAGAGTCGGCCCTGCGCGTTCCTCTTATCAAAGGTGCAAGCTGATCAAATAATGTGGCCGCTTTCACATAATCCTCCCTGTCGTAATAATAAAAGGCCTTTGAATATTTTAAATTAATGTCATCGCTTTTAAGAATTTTCTCATAACCCGAGCATGAGAAAAACAGGATCATGCCGGTTAAAGCAATGATTGAAATATGTTTACGGTTTTTAAACATCGCGCAAAGTTACAAATTTTTAAGACAATACAATTGCAGATGATTCATTTTTAGAATTCGTAAAAGTAAATCTTATTATAGTTTTCTTGACGGTAATACAAAAAAAATTACTTTTGCTTTCACTTTTATTAACTAAAATTCTTTTTGTCGTGGATATATTTGACAAGATTAAAAAGAGCAGAGGCCCACTGGGACAATATCAGCAGGTCGCACACGGATATTTTATGTTTCCGAAGCTTGAAGGTGAAATCGGACCGAGGATGAGGTTCAGGGGAAAAGAGCTTTTGAACTGGAGTCTCAATAATTATCTCGGGCTGGCTAACATGCCTGAGGTAAGAAAAGCCGATGCTGACGCAGCTAAAGAATACGGTATGGCTGCTCCGATGGGTGCAAGGATGATGTCGGGACAGACAACCAAACATGAGGAACTTGAGAATCAGCTTGCTGAGTTTGTAGGCAAGGAAGATGCATTTCTGTTAAACTACGGTTACCAGGGCATGATGTCTATCATTGATTCCGTCCTGGGAAGAAACGATGTGGTGGTTTATGATTCCGAGGCACATGCCTGCATCGTCGATGGTTTAAGGTTGCATATGGGTAAACGTTTTGTTTATCCGCATAATAATATGGAAAAGCTGGAGAAGGAGCTCGAAAGAGCTACCAAGCTGGCTACTGAAACAGGCGGTGGAATCCTTGTAATCACTGAAGGTGTGTTTGGTATGGCAGGTGACCTGGGTAATCTGAAGGCAGTGGCCGACCTGAAGAAAAAATTTGAATTCCGTATACTTGTTGATGATGCTCATGGTTTCGGAACTATGGGTAAAACGGGTGCCGGAACAGGTGAACATTTCGGCGTTCAGGATGAGATTGATCTCTATTTCAGTACGTTTGCCAAATCAATGGCCGGAATCGGCGCTTTCATAGCCGGTAAAGAAGATGTGATCAACTACCTGCGTTATAACATGCGTTCACAGACATTTGCAAAATCACTGCCTATGCCTATGGTTATCGGTGCTTTGAAACGTCTTGAACTCATTAAAACACGCCCCGAGATCCGTGAAAAATTGTGGACTGTTGTAAACGCCCTTCAGTCGGGTTTCCGTGCAAAAGGCCTGAACCTTGGCAACACCGAATCCCCTGTAACACCTGTTTTTTTATCAGGTACCGTTGCTGAAGCGACTAACGTGGTTATCGATCTTCGTGAGAATTACAAGATCTTCTGTTCAATGGTTGTATATCCTGTAGTTCCCAAGGATACCATTATGCTCAGAATTATACCCACAGCTGCTCATACACTCGAAGATGTGGAGTACACTGTAAATGCATTTGCAGAAATCCAGGAAAAGCTGAAAGCCGGACAGTTTAAGTCCGACAGGATTGCTTCCCTTCTCGGATAATCATCATAAAAAAAGGCGCCTGAGGCGCCTTTTTTATTTATTACTTTTCGTTTTGGGCGGCGTGCCGCGATTTAATGCCAAGATAACCTCCATGATGCCTTTTGGCATAATCGGCTGCTGTAAACCCGATCTTCTTCATCATGAGTACTACCAGTGCGTCGCCAATGACGGTCATCACAGTGGTTGAAGTGGTGGGTGTGAGGCCGAGAGGACAAACTTCGGCGGGGTGACCGGTGGATATGGTTACGTCGGCAAGATGTCCGAGTTCACTGTCGGCATTACCTGTGATGACAATAGTATGCATGTTGTAACCCAGCCTTTTCGCCAATTCATATAATTCAAGAATTTCAAGAGTTTTTCCTGAATTCGATACAAGCAAAAGGATATCATTCGGCTGAATTACGCCAAGGTCACCGTGTTGTGCATCGGCAGGGTGCAGAAAAATGGCCGGGGTTCCGGTAGCTGATAAGGTAGTGGCGATGTTAAGGGCAATCTGACCGGCTTTTCCCATACCGCTGGCCACTACTTTTCCACCCTTACCATGAACACTTTCAAAGATAAGATCACAGGCCTTTTCAAAATTTTCGGTGGCTGGGATATTAAGAACGGCTTTTGCCTCTGCTTCAAGAATCTTCTTTACTTCGCTGCTCATTGTAGAAATTTGAAGGGACAAATATAGTAAAAGCGCACGTCATTGCGAGTAAGAACACCTTTTTAAAGATCACCCGGTGAAATGACAACATATTTACACAGAGGTTCACAGAGGCACCACAGAGGTTCACAGAGAAAAAATCTGTTTTCTCAGTGGTTCTCTGTGTCTTCTCAGTGGTTCTCTGTGTAATAATGGTGAGGAAAAACAAATCGTCATTAGTAGGAGCATGACTGAAATATGGATTTAGTATTGCTTCGCCTCCGCAAGAACCCGTGGCTCGCAATGACGTTCCCATTATGTTATGGTTCTGTGCAAATGATAATCCATCTTTTTCAGCAGAAGTTCTTTATGGATGGGTTTTGAAACATAATCATCACAACCCGCGGCGAGGCATTTGGCCTTATCTTCAGACATTGCGTAGGCTGTCTGTGCAATTATGGGCACTGTAATTTTTTGCTCGCGGATCTTTTTAGTTGCGTCAAGGCCGCTCATTATCGGAAGCCGGATATCCATAATGATAATTCCCGGTTTATTATTTATCGCCTTTTCAACTGCTTCTTCTCCATTTATGGCACGGTCAATTTCCATACCTGTTGCTGAAAGAACTTCCTGCAGGAATGCATAGTTCATATCGTCATCTTCAACAACAAGTACAGTTTTACCTTCAAATTGCATAATATCTTCTTTATTTATAAAGTTATCTTTTTCCTTAACCTTGTTCCTGATATGTTTCCGAGGAATTGAGAAATTAAACCTGGATCCCTTGCCCGGTTCACTTTCAACCCGGATTGTGCCTCCCATCAGTTTCAGAAGTCCCCTGCAAATCGACAGGCCAAGGCCCGTTCCTCCATAAATCCTGGATCCGGATTGCTGAATCTGCCGGAAAGGTTTAAAAATCGTTTCAATCTGTGATTCCGGAATTCCGATGCCGGAATCCTCCACAAAAAATTCAATCATTCCATTCTTGTCCCCGGCATGGAAACCAAAACGGATATGACCTTCCTCAGTAAATTTCAGGGCATTGTTCAGCAGGTTCATTAAAATCTGTCGCAACCGGTTTTCATCGGTAGTTATAACGGTGTCGAAGAACTGCGGATTGTAATCTTTATAAAGAAGGACCGAATTTTTCCCCATCCTTTCACATTCTTTCAGGTACATAATGTAAAGGTCTTCAATTACCCGGGCAATCCGGCAATCTCTTTCGTTCAGAAGCATCTGGCCCGCCTCAATTTTTGAAATGTCTACAAGGTCATCAATTATATGAAGAAGCTGGTCATTGCATTTATTAATGACTTCAACGTAACTGTTAAAAGTAGGGTTTTCAGGCACTTCTCGAGTAAGTAGTTCTGAGAAACCGATAATTCCGTTCATGGGAGTTCGAATCTCATGGGATAAATTGGCGAGAAAAGCCGATTTCAGTCTGTCACTCTCCTGGGCCTTTTCTTTGGCAGATCTCAGTTCGGATTCAATTTCTTTCTGAAATGTTATATCGCTGGCAATCCCCACAACACGACGGATTTCACCGGATGAAACCGGAACCGGGAAAAGCCGCACCCAAAGCCAATGCACAGTTCCCTTGACATCGGTGACACGTATTTGCCTGCTGACGGGATCAGAAGAACGGTAATCGGCTTTAATAAGATCATAATAAATATGAAGGTCATCCGTGTGGATGATATTGGCTACCTCCTCAATGTGGTTATAAAACCTGCCAATATCATATCCGAATTTATCTTCAAGGGCATTATTGATATACAAAAGTTTCCGGCCTTCAGTGAGCCAGAAAATGTCATCAATGTTTTCTGCCAGTTGCCTGAACCTTAATTCGCTTTCCCTGAGTTGGGCTCTTGCCCTTATGATTTCATCAATATCCCGGGTAACAGACAATATATAATCTTCACCATTTAAAGACAGGATGGAGGCTGACATTAAAGCTGTTTTTATGGTACCATTTTTCAGCATAAAACGGGCTTCGAGGTTAAAAACCTTCCCGTTTTCCTGAAGGGCTTTTACCAGTTTTTTCCGATCCTCCTGATCATACCAGATATTAATGTCTTTGGAAGTTTTGCCTTCAACATCCTTCCAGGTGTATCCCGTGATGTGCGTAAACCCTTCGTTGATATCAATAAACAGCCCGTCAGAGAGGCGGTTGATATTTATTGAATCGGGGCTGATTTTAAATGCAACCCTGAATTTTTCCTCACTCTCCCGCAAAAGCTCATATGTTTTCTGAAGCTTTAAGTCCTGTTTATGCAGCAACTGATTAAGATCCTGCACAGATATTTCTTCTTGTTTAGGCATGTAAGGCTTAGGTAATATTTCGCGAAAAAGAAGCGGTTTAATGCAATAAATTTAACATATTAGGTAAATAAATAAACAAAATTTAACTTTTTTCATTTTCCGTCACCAAAAGATGAAATTAATTCAAATGGGGTACAAAACTCAAAAACGATAAAAACTATAATTTATACCCCAATAAAAAAGGGGTGATAATTTAAATTATATAATAAATAATAAAATATATCCTCAAAATATTGGGGTATATTAAATATTTAATTATTTTTGTCCCAAGAAAAACCAAAAACAACAGTCATGAAAAAAGTACTACAAACTTCAGGTCTCGTTTCCCTAGTTCTAATTGTCTTTGCTATGAATGTGCAGGGACAGGAAACGGAAAGCAAAGCCGCTTTTGATGTGAAAATGGATATCTACAGTAATTATATCTGGAGAGGGTCAAAATTGGGAACCGGACCATCTCTTCAGCCAAGCGTAACTTTTACTGCCGGTGGCCTCACTCTGGGCGTTTGGGGTGCTTTTGATGCAAGTGGATATACAGAGGCAGATCCTTATATTTCCTATGCATTTCCTTTTGGTTTAAGTCTGGGTGTAACGGATTATTATTATCCCTCATTAAAATTATCTGATTTTTCTGATTCTACTGGAAGTCATGCAATAGAGTTGAATGCCGGATTTACCACAGGTGGTTTATCACTTAGTGCCAATTACATTGTAAATGAAGCCGGAGGTGCGGCTTCGAAGGGCCAGGATATGTATTTCCAGGCAGGATATGCGTTTAAAAACTTTTCAGTCAGTGTGGGTGCCGGAGACGGTTGGCATACTACAAATGGGGATTTCAACGTATGCCATATCGGTATCGGCACTTCAAAAGAAATTAAAATCACCGATACCTTCAGTATACCGGTAAGCGGGCAGGTCATTGTGAATCCTGAGAAAGAAGCACTATATGTTGTCGTAGGGCTGTCACTTTGATAAATCATCAAAACACCAATATATATGAAAAAAATCGAGGCAATAATCAGAACATCTAAGTTCGAAGAAGTTAAAACCGAACTTAAAAAAATCGGTATTGATTTCTTTTCGTACTGGGATGCTTCCGGTGTGGGTAATGAGCTGACCCGTGGTCACCATACCTACCGCGGAACGGTTTATGATACACAGTATATTCCCAGGATTTTTATATCCTTAGTCCTTCGTGATGTGAATGTTCAGAAAACGATCGATTGCATCCAGAAAGCTGCATTTACGGGTGAAGTTGGTGACGGCATGATTTTCAGTTACAATATTGAGGAATCTGTCAGAATCAGCAACGGTGCCAGGGGTGAAGCATCCACTGCAGGACCGGGAGACTCATTACTTTAAATTCATAACGAAAAAATCATAGCCATGAAAAAGAATTTGCTATTTCTAATTATAGCGCTGGTACTGACATTAGGAGTTTCGGTGTTTACCAGCGCGCAGGAGCCTGTACCTGATCCTTCAGGCGTATCAACGGGAACCGCAAATGATGTACCTGCAGCTACAGCAGGTAGTCCGACACTTGAAGAAGTGGCCGCTCAGGCCGGTCATAATAAGGTTGCCATCAATATGATGTGGGTCCTGATCACCGGTTTCCTTGTTATGTTTATGCAGGCAGGTTTTGCCATGGTTGAGGCTGGCCTTACCCGTGCAAAAAATGCTGCACATACGATGGCCATGAACTTCCTGATTTATCCGTTAGGTATGATTGGATTCTTCCTAACCGGTTTTGCATTCATGTTCGGAGGGGTTGGAAGTCTTGGTACCCTTGGAGGGTTTGGAGGACTGAGTCATGAGATTTCGATCCACCTGTTTGGAAAAACTTTTGATATAATCGGTTTTAAGGGTTTCGGGCTCGCCGGGGTATATGATGTGAGCGTGTTTGCCCTGTTCCTTTTCCAGATGGTGTTTATGGATACCACGGCCACAATACCTACCGGATCAATGGCTGAACGCTGGAAATACCTAGCATTTTTCATATACGGCATATTCGTTGGTTCTGTTATTTACCCGATATATGGAAACTGGGTATGGGGAGGTGGCTGGTTAGCCGACCTCGGTACAAATTTTGGACTCGGGCACGGACATGTTGATTTTGCCGGCTCATCGGTTGTTCATATGACGGGTGGTGTGCTGGCCGTTGTGGGAGCAGCAATGATCGGGCCGCGTCTTGGAAAGTACAATAAAGACGGATCAGCTAACGCTATCCCGGGTCATAACATCCCTATGGCTATTATCGGAACCTTTATCCTCGCATTCGGATGGTTCGGATTTAACCCGGGTTCAACGCTTGCAGGCGGCGATCTTAGAATTTCAGTTGTTGCCGTCAATACAATGATCGCCTCAGCAACAGGCGCAATTGCCTCTACTTTATACATGTGGATTTTCAAAACCAAAAAGCCCGATCCCACCATGATGCTTAACGGTATGCTTGCCGGACTTGTGGCAATTACAGCACCATGCGGATTTGTTTCGGTAGGCAGTGCCGCACTAATAGGGGTAATTTCAGGTGTGCTTGTTATTGAAGCCGCCTTCTTTATTGAAAGAAAACTTAAAATTGATGACCCTGTCGGTGCAATCGCCGTTCATGGTATTAACGGTGCCTGGGGATGCCTTGCACTCGGTTTGTTTGCCGACGGAACATATGGTGATGGCTGGAATGGTGTTGCCGGCAAGGTTACCGGACTCTTTTATGGTGACGGAGGTCAGTTTGTGGCTCAGCTGATCGGAGTAGCTACCAATATTATCTATGTAGGTGCAATTGGATGGGTAATGTTTAAACTTATTGATTTAACAGTTGGCTTAAGGGTCGATCCCAAGATTGAGCTTGAAGGAGTTGATCTCGAAGAAATGGGTGTTGAAGGTTATTCGGGGGTTAAAATGGATAAAAATGTAGAAACACCACTTTCACGTTAGGCCATATAAATAATCCTTTCATGAAAAATCCCCGGGAGATGGCCGGGGATTTTCTTTTTTAACCGTGTAGGTAAAGCATCAGGAAGGTTTCGGATAATTTTCCAGTTCCTTCAGGTTTCCGAATAATTCTGTATCCGACATTTCATGCTTCACCAGTTTACCTGTAAGGTATTTATCATAACCAACAAGGTCCATTAAACCGTGACCGCTGAGATTGAACACAATTACCTTTTCTTTGCCTTCTTCTTTTGCTTTTTTAGCTTCCCTTATTGCACCTGCAATGGCATGAGTGGTTTCAGGTGCCGGAATTATGCCTTCGCTCCTTGTAAACAGGATACCGGCCTCATAACACTCAACCTGGTCAATGGCTACCGGGTTAATGAGCTTATCGTTCAGGGCTGCCGAAACAAGGGGACTCATACCATGGTAACGGAGTCCGCCCGCATGGATAGGCTCAGGGATGAAGTTATGTCCCAGCGTATACATAGGCAGCAACGGAGTCATTTTGGCTGTATCGCCGAAATCATAAAGGAAAGGCCCGCGGGTGAGGGTAGGGCATGAACTGGGCTCTACCGGGATGATTTCAATCTGATCACCATGAAGCTTATCATAAATAAACGGAAATGATATACCTGCAAAATTACTTCCGCCGCCGGCACAGGCAATTACCACATCAGGTTTCTTTTCACCGAATTTGACAAGTTGTTTTTTCACTTCAAGACCAATGATAGTCTGGTGAAGCATTACATGATTCAATACGCTTCCCAGGCTATAGCGGGTCTGGCCGGTAGGATCCGTTACAGCAGCTTCAACGGCTTCACTTATTGCAATGCCAAGACTGCCGGGCGTGTCAGGATACTTCGCGAGAATATCGCGTCCTGCCTGGGTTTCCAGGCTGGGACTGGCAATGCAGGTTGCCCCGTAGGCATTCATAAGCAGTTTGCGGAAAGGTTTTTGGTCGAAACTGATGCGAACCATGAAAACCTTGCATTCGAGACCTATTAAAGCACAGGCCTGCGAAAGGGCACTTCCCCATTGACCCGCGCCGGTTTCAGTTGTGAGCTTTTTAATTCCGAATTGTTTGTTGTACCATGCCTGGGCAATGGCTGTGTTCAGTTTGTGACTTCCGGCAGGTGAAACGCTTTCGTTTTTATAATAGATCCTTGCCGGTGTTTTCAAAGCTGCTTCAAGCTCATATGCCCTGACAAGCGGTGTAGGCCTGTATAAAGCCAGCATATTGAGCACTTCTTCCGGGATATCAATCCACCGCTGCGTACTTACTTCCTGCTCAATAAGATTCATAGGAAATACCGGCGCCAGCATATCGGGTGAAACCGGTTTTCCGTCAGGTCCCAGTGGCGGAAGCATTGGAGTGGGAAGATCGGGAGCCAGGTTATACCATTGAGTGGGCATTTCGGATGCCTCAAGGAATACTTTCTTAATTCGTGCCATGAGTTACTTGTTTATCGTTTAGAGTTTGACGTTGACGTCTGACTAAAATTTGAAAGGCACTAAATTAATGGTTTATCCCTAATTTACATAAAATTGCAGCGAAAGTTTATAAAGATTCTACGTCATTGCGAGGAGCTTGAATCACAATGATTATAGTACCAATTAATCGCGACGAAGCAATTTGCCCGCACTGGCAGAACTCTGCAAAAAGAAACAGGTGTAAAATGTTACTTTGGAATCTGTGCTCTTTGAAGCGCCCTTCCTGTTCTGGTAGATTGCTTCGTCGACTTTTAATACTGCTATAATCAATTATAAATCAAGCTCCTCGCAATGACGTTTCCCTTAAATCGCCAAATGACTCAAATACCTTTCCGCCTCAATGGCTGCCTGGCAACCAGAACCTGCAGCGGTAACGGCCTGGCGATACACCTTGTCCTGTACATCCCCGCAGGCAAACACTCCTGGCACATATGTTTTTGGTGTACCCGGTATGGTTTTGATATAACCGGTTTCATCGGTTTCAATATACTGCTTGAATACTTCAGAATTGGGAGTATGACCAATGGCAAGGAAAAACCCGTCAATTTTTATTACTTCTTCCATTTCATCCACCTCTCCCTGGCGTTTTATGAGGACAACTTCCTGTACTACATCAGTGCCCCGTATTTCCTTTGTATTCCTTTCAAAAAGAACTTCAATATTCGGTGCGTTTTCAACCCGCATCTGCATGATTTTCGATGCTCTCAGAAAATTCTTCCTGACAATCAGATATACTTTCTTACACAAACCCGCCAGGTAAAGGGCTTCTTCGCATGCTGTATCACCTCCGCCTACGACGGCAACGTCCTTGCCCCTGTAGAAAAAACCGTCGCACGTGGCACATGCTGAAACACCCGATCCTTTATATTTATCCTCCGATTCAAGTCCCAGGTATTTTGCTGTGGCTCCCGTTGCAATGATTACCGTATCGGCTTCGAGCATGGTTTTATCATCAACGACAACTTTGTGCGGCGTTTTTGAAAAATCAACAGCTGTCACAATGCCCCACCGGATGTCTGTACCAAAACGGGCGGCCTGTTCATCAAGGTCATCCATGAGTTTTGGACCTGTAATCCCTTTCGGATATCCCGGAAAGTTTTCCACATCGGTTGTTGTTGTTAACTGTCCGCCCGGCTCAAGTCCCTTGTAAAGTACAGGATGCAAATTGGCCCGTGCTGCATAAATGGCAGCCGTGTAACCTGCCGGCCCCGATCCGACAATCAGGCATTTTACATGTTCAGAAGGTGTCAGGTTATTCATTCCCGATGATGGCACCGGATCGGTGTGCAACGTTTTAAAAAAGCTCATGGAGATATCCTTATTATTATTTTTTGTTTTTACAGGGAAACAATAAATATACCAAAATCTTGTCTTCCAAAAAACATGACAAAATTTCAAAACCGCTGCAAAAATAAAACGGTGTTTTTAATTATATATCCTAACTTCGCAAAACAGGTGATAATTTTTCAATTTCATTGATTATGAGGAAGATATTTACAGTTGGAGAAACTGTCCTTGACATACTTTTTAAAAATAAACTGCCCGTGACGGCAAAAGCGGGGGGTGCCTGCCTCAACAGTGCTGTTACATTGGGCAGACTTAATCTGCCGGTATTCTTTCTTGGAGAATACGGTTTGGATGAAGTGGGAAACATAATTGATGAATTTCTGCGGGACAATCATGTTTCAACGGAATTCGTCTACCGTTATTACGACGGCAAATCAACGCTTGCCCTAGCATTTCTGAATGAAAACAATGATGCCAGCTATGATTTTTACAAGATATATCCTGAACAACGCCTGGCAGTTAATTTTCCTGAAATTAACCAGGATGATATTGTATTGTTCGGATCCATTTACGCCGTGACCATTGAAGTCAGGAAAAAGCTGATGGAATTTATCCGGCAGGCCAACCGCAAAAAAGCGATTGTTATTTATGACCCGAATTTCAGGAAACAATACCTGCACACACTTACTACATTAAAGCCACTGATTCTTGAGAACTTCAGTCATGCCAATATTGTGAGGGGTTCCAATGAGGATTTTTCATTTATCCTCGGGTCAGACAACGCCGATGAAGCCTATTCTGAAATCAGGGACTTGTGTCCAAACCTCCTTTACACAGCCAATAAAAAAGGGGTGTTTATCCGAACGGCAAAAGTTGCTGCTAAATATCCGGTTAAAACTATTGAGCCGGTGAGCACAATTGGGGCAGGTGATAATTTCAATGCAGGAATCGTATATTCATTATACCGGAATAACATAACGCACAGGGATCTGAACAACCTGGATGAAAAAGTATGGGAATCGATTGTAACCACGGCAGTTGATTTTGCCACTCACGTGTGTATGAGTTACGACAATTATATCGCAGACGATTTCGCGGAAAAATACCGGATTACCAGTTAACTGTTTTTAGTCTCAAGAAAATGTTTTTCAAGTTCCTTTTTAATGTCCCCGGGAACAGGAACCGATTTCTGTTCAGCGAAATCGAAATGTACAAGCACTGCTTTTCCCTTGGCTCCTATTTTATCGTCCTGCCAGGCTTCCTGGTAAATTTCAAAGGATGAACGGCCAAGCCTCGTGACCCAGCTTCTGATCTCCACATCACGGCCGTAATACATCTGGTTGAGAAAGTCAACTTCAAACCTTGCCAGGATGAGATTCCATTGTTTGAGGTCCAGGTCCTTATTAAAATACCGGAAGAAAGGGTTCCTGGCTGTTTCAAACCAGGTAGGCACCACGTTGTTATTCACATGTCCAAGTCCGTCTATATCTCCGAACCGTGGTGTAATTTGAAAGGAAAACATACTATATCGGTTAATTTGCGGAATTCATCATGGCATCAATGGCCGCCATCTGCTCAGTGCTCAACTGATTTACTGACCCCATAACGGATGTTAACACAGTCATCCGGGCAGCAGCTTCAAGAACTTCCATCCTGTCAAAGGCGGTAAGCAGATCTTTACCAAGGCACACAATTCCATGGTTTTGCAAAAGAATGACATTCGGAAGTGGGTTGAATTCTGAAGCCGTTTGAGCAGTTATTTCGGCCAGCCCGGTTGTTCCCATTAAGGCATAAGGCGCCAATGCAGGTTGTCCTAAAACCGCACGGGCTTCGGCAATAAGGGAACAGTTTATGGGTTGTTTCATGGCTGTAAATGATGTGGCTACCGGGGGATGGGCATGTACAATGGCTTTCACATCGGGACGTACTTTGTATATTGCGGCATGCATGGCGCTTTCAATGCTCAACTTTAATTCAGGAGTGAGATTTTTCCCCTCAGGGTCCATAATGCCAATATGCCTGCCCCTCACAACAGCTTTGTCAATAGCCGAAGGTGTAATTAAAATTTCTTCACCGGTATGAAAGCTGATGTTGCCTCCCGAAGCCGTTGTCAATCCCCTTGAGTATAATCTGCGCATAAAGGATGCCACCTGTTTGCGAAGGAATTTAATTTCTTTGGAAGTCATGCGTTTCAGATTAAAGCCCGATGAATAATTTTTTGCAAATTTACAATCGTAAGCCGCCATAAAAGTAATTAAAAAAGCGATTGTCATGGAAGCGTTGTATTATGAACGAACTGACGGTAAGATACGATGTACTTTATGCCCTCACTTCTGCCTTGTAACTGAAGGTAATACAGGCATCTGCAAAGTGCGGCGCAATATTGGCGGCAAACTGATAGCAGAAACCTGGGGCAAACTTTCAGCCCTTCATCATGATCCGGTTGAAAAGAAACCCCTGTATCATTTCTATCCCGGATCCCATGTTCTTTCAATTGGCAGTGTCGGCTGTAATATGCGGTGTAAGTGCTGCCAGAACTGGCAGATTTCTCAGACTTCAATACGGGAATATCAATTCGACAGGAATTACCTGCCGTCTGAAATTGCCGGACTGGCCAAATCCGATACCAGGAACCTGGGCATTGCTTTTACCTATAATGAACCCGGAATGTGGTTTGAATATATGTTGGAAACCGCGCAGCTGGTTCATGAGGCGGGACTTAAGAATATCATGGTGTCCAATGGTTTTATAAGTGAAAAACCTCTGGATGATCTGCTTCAATATATTGACGCATTTAACATTGATATAAAGGGTTTCACTGAGGAATTCTACAGGAAGTTCACGGGATCATCGCTTCAGCCTGTTCTGGAAAGCCTTTATCGGATCCGCAAATCAGGCCGTCATCTTGAACTGACCTGTCTTGTGGTTCCGGGGCAGAATGATGATCCTGTTGTATTCAGAGATATGACAGAATGGATATGTGATGAACTTGGTCCTGAAACCATTCTTCATATTTCAAGATATCATCCGGCATATAAAATGGGACTGGAATCAACACCTGAGGAATTGATGGAAAACCTGCTGGATATTGCGGCTGAAAAACTGAATTATGTTTATGCGGGTAACATTTATTTGAAAAATTTCCAGGATACCGTGTGCAGTAAGTGTCATACAGTTGTTATCAGGAGGGCCGGATACGAAATAGAAATGGTTGCCCTTTCGAATGACGGAACCTGCAGTAAATGCGGAAATAAAATAATTATCCGGTGAAATATAAGTAGTGTGTAACTTCACCCAATGACAATCGTCTTATCTTAAAAACCTGTGATTTATGTTTTCAAACTTTCTAAAAACAGCCTACAGAAATATTTTCAGAAACAAAACATACGTTATCATCAATATACTGGGCCTGGCGGTTGGTTTTGCCTGCAGTCTGCTCATTTTTATGTTTGTAATTCATGAATTGAATTACGATAAATTCAATGCAAACTATGATCGCATTTACCGGCTCTACCTGGTTGGTAAAATGGGCGAATCTGAATTTAAGGGCGCCTGGACAGCAGCACCCACAGCCAGGGCTTTTGTTGAGGAATTTCCCGAAGTGGAAGCAGCCGTGAGAATGACAAGCTGGGATGAAACTGTTGTCAGAGTGGATGACCGCAAGTTTATCGAAAATAAGGTAGCACTTGCCGATTCTTCATTTTTTGGGGTTTTCTCGCTTAAATTGCTTAATGGTGATCCGAAAACCGCACTGGCAAGTCCAAACACTGTTGTATTGACTGAAAAACAGGCAGAAAAGTATTTCAGCAAAAATGATCCTGTAGGCCAGCATCTCCGGATTGGAACCGATACCACGCTTTATACGGTAACCGGTGTAATGCAGGATGTTCCTGAAGACAGTCACTTTGATTTTGATCTGCTTATTTCTTTTGTTTCACATCCCCGTGCAAAGGATGATTTCTGGCTTTCCAACAGCTTTTCAACATACCTCCTGTTAAGAAAAGGCGTGTCAGCAGAAAGTCTTCAGAAAAAGATACCTACCATTATTGAGAAATATGTAGGACCGCAGGTACAAAAGATACTGGGTATGGACCTGAATGCTTTCAAGGCCTCGGGAAATGAATATGGTCTTTATCTTCAGCCTTTGTCTGATGTTCATCTGAACCCTGATATCGGTTCAGAATTCAAACCGGCAAACGACAGAAAGTATATATATATATTTTCGGCTGTGGCCCTTTTAATACTCGTAGTAGCCGGCATAAATTACATGAATCTTTCAACCGCACGTTCCACCAAGCGTTCAAGGGAAGTCGGTCTTCGCAAAGTGGTAGGTTCAACAAAAAACCAGCTGATTAACCAGTTTATCCTTGAATCCATTCTTCTTACGGTGATTTCGCTTATACTGGCCGTCATTATTGTTGAAATGGTGCTTCCTGTATTTAACAATATGCTGCAGACCGACCTTGAAATCGGTTATTTTTCAAAATGGTACGTCATCCCCGGAATTCTACTGCTGGCTGTGCTGGTCGGTGTTTTCTCCGGAAGTTACCCTGCATGGTTCCTGTCGTCATTTGTGCCCGTCAAAGTGTTGTATGGTAAGCTCAAATTAGGTACCTCAAATATCCGTATCCGCAGTATACTTGTCGTTATCCAGTTTTCCATTTCCATTTTCCTTATTATGAGTTCCTTTGTGATTTTCAGGCAGATTCATTATATGGTCAATAAAGATCTTGGATTTGACAAGGAACAGCTGCTTATCATCCGTCGGACAGATGCACTGCGCAAACAAATTATCCCCTTTAAGAACGAGATAAAGAAAATACCCACTGTGATCAATTGCGCCAATTCAACCTGTATTCCCGGGTATCCGAATAACAACAACGGATTTCAAATCGAAGGCAGGCCGGCTGAAAATACTTACCTGATGTGGGTGAACTGGGTGGATTATGATTTCCTTTCTACCTATGATATAAAAGTTACTGACGGTAGAACATTTGATAGAAGTTTCCCGACCGATACATCCATGATGATCCTGAACCAGGAAGCGGTTCGACGTTTCGGGCTCAAAGACCCTTATAACACGCGGTTTATTCAGCCGGGAAGAACCATGGAGGAAAGATCATATTACAATGTGGTAGGTATTAGTAAGGATTTCCATAATCAATCGCTAAGGCAGGCGATAGAACCTCACGTATTTATGTTGAAGCCTGAAAAATGGGATTGGACGGGTTATATAACAATCCGTTTGCAAAAGGAGAATATGAAGCAATCCATTACCCAGATCAAAAAGGTTTGGGATTCCTTTACAAATGAAGAGCCTTTTCAATATTTCTTCCTTGACCAGGAATTTGAGAATTTCTATAAAGAAGAAAGAAGAACCGCCAGAATTGCCGTAGCCTTTTCAATTCTTGCTATTTTCATTGCAAGTCTTGGATTGTTTGGCCTTACCTCATTTGCCACGGAGCAGAGGGCAAGGGAAATTTCACTGCGAAAAGTGCTGGGAAGTTCAATCAAAGGGATTATCCTGCTTTTTACACGCGAATTTTCGTTCCTGGTGTTGATTGCCACAATCCCTGCGGGTATTTTTTCGTACTTTGTTATGAATAAATGGCTCCAGAATTTTGTATATCATATAACTCCCGGATATTGGCCATTTCTTGCATCCATTGCCATAGTCATGCTTATCGCCTTTATAACGGTAAGTTACCGCACCTATAAGGCCGCTCTTACCAATCCTGCCGATATACTTAAGTATGAATGAGGTTACAAGGTAGTTCCAAAGTTGTTCCAAAGTAGTTACAAGGTAGTTCCAAAGTTGTTCCAAAGTAGTTTCAAGATTGTTTCAAACCTGGAACATTTGGAACAAATTTGGAACTACCTTGAAACAATATGGAACTAATGCAGTATCTCCTCAATCCTGTCCAACTCTTCCTTTGAAAAGCCTTGATTTTTCAAAGAGTCCAGGTTGACTTTCAATTGTTCAACAGAGCTTGAACCTATCAGTACTGAAGTTACCCTGTGGTCTTTGAGCAGCCACACTATGGCCATCTGGGCTAATGTTTGTCCCCTTGAAACGGCTATATCATTCAGCTTCCTGATTTTTGCCAGTTTTTCTTCGGTGATATCTTTTTGCTTCAGAAAACCATGTGGTTTCGAAGCTCTTGATCCTTCAGGTATGCCCTTCAGGTACCGGTCGGTAAGCAATCCCTGTGCAAGGGGCGAGAAGGCTATTAAACCAATGCCTTCATTTTCAACTACATTCAGCAGGCTCTCTTCTACCCAGCGCTCGAACATGGAATACTTGGGTTGGTGAATGAGGCAGGGTGTTCCGAGCTTTCTGAGAATCTCAGATGCCTGTTTTGTTCTTTCGGCAGGGTAGTTGCTGATACCAGCATACAATGCTTTGCCCTGTTTAACGGCATCAGCAAGTGCTGACATGGTTTCTTCCAGTGGTGTTTCCGGATCAGGCCTGTGAGAGTAAAAAATATCTACGTAATCGGTTTTCATTCTTCTGAGACTCTGATCGAGACTGGCAAGAAGGTATTTCCTGGAGCCAAAATCACCGTAAGGTCCATCCCACATGGTATATCCGGCTTTGGTTGAAATAATAATCTCATCCCTGTATTGCTTTAGATCTTTTTCCAGAATGATCCCGAAATTTTCTTCGGCTGATCCCGGAGGAGGTCCGTAATTATTTGCCAGGTCGAAATGGGTTATGCCTGAATCAAACGCAAAGCGAATCATGGCCCTGCTGTTCTCAAAATTATCGACGCATCCGAAGTTATGCCACAAACCTAATGAGATCGGGGGAAGTTTTAATCCGCTCCGGCCACAGCGGTTATATTTGAGAAACTCGTACCGGCCGGGATTGGGTTGATATGCCATCATGTTGTTTTTTATATAAAGGTAAGACATCCTTGGTACCGGACAAAGCGCCTTCTAAAAATTTGGGTTTTAAAATTCTTTTAATACCTTTAAAACATATTTATTACCGGATGGAACCACTCGATATAAAGGCAACTAATGATACTCCGCGGGTAATATTCGATCCTGACAGCGATATTTTTGAAATATCCGGAAGGTCGCTCCCCGAAGATGTGGTAACGTTTTACCAGCCGGTGCTCGACTGGCTTGATGCCTACAAATCGCATCCGGTTAAAAAGACGGAATTCATTTTTAAGTACATCTATTTTAATACGGCTACTTCAAAACTCGTTCAGGATATCCTCTTCAAGCTCGAAAGCCTCAATGAAGCCGGTCACGCAGTAAATATCCTGTGGTATTACGAGCAGGATGACGAAGACATGTATGATATCGGCATTGAATTCAAGGAAAACATCAATCTTCCTTTTGAGATAATCAGCTATTAAACCCGGGGTCGATATAAACGATTATTTAAAGCCCCACCTGGTTGCCATTGATGATTAAATGCTACTGCCGGTTACCGAAAATGACGCGGTTGTATTCTTAAATTTTATTAATCAGCTCTATGAGAGATCTTAATGCGGATTGCAAATTATAAATATATTTGAATGTGGAATATGGCTTAAAACGATTAATTTACATTTAAATAATATTATTAATTGGTGAACTTCAGGAAAAATATTGTACGATTTTGTTGTGAAAACCTATATTTATTGTTATCCGTTGCAATTACAGTTGGATTCCTTATTGTTAAGATTCCCTATATAAAATTACCTTTTTATTGGGATGAGGCATGGGTATACGGACCTGCGGTTAGAACGATGGCACATACCGGTATTTCTTTTTTACCAAATGCACTGCCCACAGAACTTTATAGGGGACATCCCATGCTTTTTCATGTTTTAAATGGAACTTGGTTGAAGATATTTGGAAATACAATTACATCTGCGCATTTTTTTAATTTGTTGGTTGCATGCACATTATTACTTTCGATTTTTAGCATTAGTAAAAATTTATTTAAAAGTGGAGAAATAGCTTTCACGTGTGTTATTATACTTTCACTTCAACCTACATTTCTCGCACAAAGTACACTGGTCCTACCCGAAGTAATGGTCGCCTTATTCAGTCTATTAACACTATATTTTTTTATTCAAAACAATTATGTTGGGTATTTCATATTTGCATCTGCCGCTTCATTAACAAAAGAAACCGGCATAGCGGCTATAGCCACATGCTTAATATCTTACATAATTTCCAGCTATAAAATACATAACAGATCATGGAAAATACTTGTTCGTAATCTTGTTAAGTTAACGTTACCAACACTACCACTGCTAATTTTTCTTTTTCTTCAAAAGGAAATGCATGGTTGGTTTCTGTTTCCGGAACATATTGGATTCATTAGTCTTTCAAAGGAAGATATATGGCAGAAGCTTGTGACCAGTTATATCACATTTACGTTCTTACTTCAAGGTAGGAATCTTTTATTTTTTATGATGATATTTGCTTTACTTTGGCTACTTTATAAAAAAAGAAAGGTTGAAAATTTAAATATATATTTAATTTTCTTGTTGTTTATTATTATTTATTCATTAATAGGTTCAATCAATTTCTTTTCAAAAAGATATATCCTCAGCAACATCCCTATTTTTATATTAATATCAGTTGGCATTATCTTTTCAACCTTTCGAAATAGGTACTTTCTGTTTGCTTTTTTAATACTTTTCAGTGGTTTGCAAATAAAATATATTAATTTTCAAAACAATAGCGACCACACATTGGGATTTAGAAATGCCGTAAAGGTTAATCAAGAAATGATTAATCTCTGTCTCAAGAAAGATATCAAGGATGAAAGCATTGCGGTTTTTTTCATTCAAGGAAGAATAATGACTGATACACTTGCCGGATATGTTAAGCATAATGAAATATTCACAAATTTAAACAATCAACCGGAGAATGCTAAATATGTGATAGTATCAAATTATGATACAAATGAAAAATTTCTACAGTCTAGAAATTTACCACAAATGAAATTAGTTGCAAGGTTCGAGGAAAAAAAAGCATGGATAGAACTTTATAACAATAATTTATATCATTAGGTACTCAATTTTCTTTTGGTCTGTGAAAGTATCTACAGCTTTTTTGAGATCATTAAGCCCGAGAACATTGATAAAAACTGGGTGTTATAAGGTCTGGTCCGACCCGTATCAATTTATTCAGCAAACGATGATTTTCTTAATGTCTCAAGCGCAGCATCACTGTTTTTCTCTTCGGTGAGATCGAAAACGCTGATTTTTTTGCCTTCGGAAATTACAAAGGAATTGGTACATATTTTATCTACCTCATGAGGAGTGAAGATTTCAAGCAACTGACGTCCGAATAGAAAATCATCAATTTCTTTTTCACGCCCGGTTGAGAAATCGGAGCAGTACCGGATCAGTTCAACAAGTCCTTCAACCGGTCCGGCCGACAGGTGGAAACCGTTATGGCTGGGGGAAACCGATTTAAGACCATATTTTTCCCTGTTTACCAGAAGGTCATTCCTTAAACTTCCCTTTGCCGCATCGGCAGGATTGGTTTTACCTATAAAACTGTTCCGGGCATCCGACCAGTTCAGATCGCCTTTAAGTGTGAAGGCCACAATGGAACGTCCTTTTTCAGTGAAATGAATCAACTGGCGCGGATGAAAGCCGTTCACCAGGTATAACTGCTGCCCGTCAACAGCTACATCAGCACAATAGGTTCCCCCTGCAAGCTTAACCGACTTGCTGTTCTGCCATAGTGTTTCGAGGGAAACGGGGTCAAACTGTACGAACTCTTTCAGAAATTCAAGGCTACCGATTACATTGGTTTCATCGGGTTCAGTGCCGAATGCATCCCTGAATTTATCAACAGCCTCCTGGGAGAAATACTCGACCGGATTCCGGCTCATGGCATTTATAACACCATAATGCCGGGCTATAATGTTGTATTTATCAAGGTATGAAGCTCCCAGTATCCGGATATCCCTGATAGCAAGGTCAAATTTCTCCATTTTATCCAGCATCATATTGATTATGGCTTCCGTTTTAAGCCCCGGATCTTTAAGGGTTATTTCGGGTTTTATAAAAAAGAGAAATTCATGCTTGCTTGTACCTACATTTTTATCCGTAAAAATTTCTTCGTGTAAAACGGGATTGTTCTGCGCTTTTACAATATACTGTATAATTTTCCCGGCAATTTCAGGCTTATTCATAAGTTCTGTTTAAAGGATAAGGTTGATTTTATTATAAAATTATGGAAAAAAGATCTCAAATGCATATAAAACTGGCACTATTCTTGTTTGTTTTCGTATATAATGCTGATGTGTTTTCAATTATAATGTCATGGCCCCTAAAAGTTCAACCTACGGATTATTACGCAGCAAAGATAGTTACAATCGCATGAGCCTGCACATAACATGGTCACATCCCCGCCAGGGATTGAAGTTTGAAAGATTACGCTTTGACTATGGTGATTCAAGGTCGGATTATCTTACTGAAAAAAGAAAATTTCTATCTGAAGGACTTAAAATCTGAAGTCCTGTATCGCTGTTAAAACTTACTTCTTTCCCGTGAAAGGCCAGGTCGTAAAAAGTGAAAATCTCGGGCTTGTCCTTTTCAAGTTGTGATCTTCCCAAAAACAGGTTGTGATCGATCGTTGAAAAAACGCTGAAGTTCACATACCAGGCGTTCCTGGCAAAATTATGGTTACCCAGTCCCAGTTGTTCCGCACACCGGAGAATAGCTGCGCCCCTAAGATTAAAATCCCTGTTATTCTTTGTAATATAAATCCTTTTCTGGATGTTCAGCCTTTCAACCCATTTCGCATGATTTTGCTGCTTTACAGCCGCCGCGTTGATTATAATATTACTGAATAAGTTGTCGGGCATCTGATGGATCAGTCTTGAACCGGCCACATCTTTAAGAATCCTGTTGCCCATGCTGTGAAAAATAACTGAAACCATTGAAGAGTTGTAGTGGCTGACATGAAAATCATTGAAAGTCCGCATGGCTTCCACAAAACCTACTGCCACTTCATCGGCGTTATAAATCGTTTTTCTGAGGGCAAGATAATCCGAAGGCCAGTCGAAAATGACCATATTGATATTAAACCGGTCGGTCAATTCAAATCCTCTTTCCATGGTTTGGCCGAATGTTTTTCCATGACCATCAATGTATACAAGAAAATCGCGGTCATTCGGGAAAAACCCTTTAGCGTCGTTGAGGTCTTCCAACGGTTGCACCCAGGCGGTATCGTTTTTCAAAGCCACTTTAAAATAGAATAGCTGAAACCAGGGTTGTATTCCCCTTTTCAGCAAATAATTCTTCTGAGGTTTGAAGTACCTCGAGCTGATCATCAAAATCTGGTTGGTAGATTGGGCAGGAATCTCATGAACAAATTGGATCGGGTAGCGATTTTTGAGGTAATCCTTAAAAAAGTTTCCTCCCTTTGCCGTAATCAAATGCCCGAATAAAATACCTGCCACTATGAGAAGTTTCATATAACTCATACACTTAGTAAACAAGGATTTTGGTGAAGTGTTCAGGAGGAATTCAAGATTGCTTCATACCGTAGGAACCGGTGTTCGCAATGACGGCTAGTTACTTTACAATCTTCATCTCCGTCCTTCGATTCTGGGCACGGCCTTCCGGAGTGTCGTTAGATGCAACGGGAACATTGAAACCATAGCCCTTCCATAATATCCTGCTGGCGTTTATGGATGACGCGGTTAAAAAATCAGCTACCGATTTGGCCCTGTTTTCTGACAGTTGTTGGTTATGTTCCGCGGATCCGGTATTATCGGTGTGCCCGCCGATCTCAATCCGGATGGAAGGATTTTCCTTCAGCATTTTCACCACTTTGTTAAGCTCAATTTTTGATTCATCCCTGAGCAGGTATGAATCGGTTTCAAAGAAAACATTTTTTAGTATGACAGTGCTTCCGGCAACAAGCGGTTGCAGGGGCACATCTTTTAAAAAGGGTTTTTCGGAATTGAAAACATTGAGCAGGGCAAAATTTTCAGAATAGAAAAGATACGACTTCCTGGATACATTCAGCATATAATTTCGGTTCACCGGGATGCTCACAAGGAATTCCCCGCTGACACTGTCAGAATAGGCATTGAAAGCCATTTTACCGGTTTCCAGATCAATTAACTGGAAATCAGCTTTCAACGGCTTGTAGGTAAGCGCATCAAAAACTTTACCTTTCATATAAGTAACTGTCAATGGTCTTAACTGAACAGGCATTTCAAATTCATAGATGTCTTTTCCGGCATTATCGCTCATATCCGATGCATAATACGCTTTATCACCTTTTGAATTTACAATAAGGCCGATCTCATCACGGTTGGTGTTGATCGGATATCCGAGGTTTACCGGTTTCTGCCATCTGCCGTTGCTGTCTTTTTTTGACACAAACAGATCATACCCGCCGAGGCCGGGTAGACCGTCAGACGAATAATACAACGACTGATTGTCCTGGTGAATGAAAGGAGACATCTCAATTCCGTCTGTGTTTATAGTATCGCCAAGGTTTTTGGGTTCAGTCCATTTGCCGTCTTCACCGATCGATGTAACCCATATATCATGCTGTCCTTTTCCTCCCGGCCGGTCACTTGAAAAATAAAGGGTACGACCGTCGGGGGTCAGGGAAGGCTGAGTCTCCCTGAATTTTGTATTTACGGGACTGCCTAAATTATACGGTGTCTTCCAGGTTTCTCCTTCTTTTTCCGAAGCATACAGATCACACCGTCCAAGGCCATCACCCCGGTTGCATGCCGTGAAAACCATAAAGCGTCCATCGCCTGTAATGGATTGCGCCCCTTCATTATCTCCGGTATTTAAAGGCTTTCCCGCATTTTCCATATATGTCCATGCACTGTCGTTCCAGTGGCTGATGTAAAAATCTTCCTGGAAATTTTTCATGAATTCCTCACTACGGACTAGCCTTGTTATAACTAGTGTCTTTTCATCTGCTGAAAGGCTTGGCCAGTAATCATCCCCGGGTGAATTCACACGGGGACCGAGATTTACAGGTTTAAATTCAACAGGATGTTTCATAAGCTCAATGGCGTAATCACATCGGGTGATCCCGATTTTTGCCTTTTCAATCTGTGAAATATTTCTCTGTTCCAGGTCAAGAAAGCGGCTGTAACTGCTTTTCGCATTTTCATACAAACCTTCTTTATATTCCAGGTTACCAAGCCTTACATACCCATAAGGATAGTATTTTTCATCTTTCGGGAGGGCTCTGTGGTAAACCTCTATGGCATTCAACGGTTTCTTCCAGTCCTCATAAACCTCCGCAAGCACTAGATAAGCGTCAATAAAATTTGTGTCTTCATTTATGGCCGTTAACAGTTGTTGTTCGGCACGGCCATACTGGTTGGTTGAAAAGTTCCTTAACGCCAGGTTATAATTGTCTATTGCAATTTTTGATTTTGTTGAAACATGCTGCTGCTGCCCCGGGCAAAACAAAGGGAAAATGAAAAGTAAGGCCAGAAAAATACTAAGATGCCGGTTCATGTCAGTTTATAATGAATTTACGTCGGCTCAGATTAAAGCCATTGCGGATCAAAACGAAATAAATGCCAGAAGGATAGTTGTGTACCGGAATTACTTCCTGCTGCGAACCCGATTCACGGGTGTACATGATGCGGCCTTCAGCATTAACAATAAAAATTTTATAATTATTAACAGGCTGATCAAGCCTGATAGTAATCCGTTCCCTGGCCGGGTTAGGCATTATGGCAAATCCACTTTCAGAGTGAACTTCGGGCAAAACACTAATATCGGAAATATTGATAAGCAGCCAGCGATTCGGATCGGCCTGGAGTGCCGTCACCTTTACCGGCATATATACCTGCCACTGATTATACGATGCAGTTTGCCTGAATGAAAGGATCGAGTCTCCGTTTTCAGTGACCGCTTTAAATTCCAGAAGCAGATTAAAAAACGGGGTGGTTGATGAAGTCGTCTGCAGTGAATTTATATATAGGGTATCATTCCTTTGTTCCCACCGGATCGAATGGATCGGGTATCCTTCTCCGTAATACCACTGGTTGAAGAATTGGGTAAAATCTTTGCCTGTCCTTTCGTCCAGGTAATTTCTGAAATCATCACCGGTTACTGTTCCGAATTTATTTTCTTCAAGAAATCCTTTAAGAATGTCGAAAAACAGGCTGTCGTTACCCACTTCCTGCCGGATCATATGGATCATGGATGCCCCTTTTTTATAGGACAGCCGCGCGTCAAAAATCCGGCCTTCATCATCCGTCTGCTCCAAAGGAACATAAATGCTGCCTCCGGGTTCGGCCTTAACATATTCATTCGTATTTCTTATCCACTGATCCGCACTCTGTTGTGAAACCAGGTATTGGTATGCCAGGTATTCGCCATAAGAAGCAAAACCTTCATTAAACCAGATATCCTGCCATGTTGCGCAGGTAACATAATCACCGAACCACTGATGGAACATCTCGTGGGCAACAAGTGAAAATGAAAAATTTACAAGGGTCGTCATCGTCTGGTGTTCCATGCCGCCTGAAAAGGGCGATACACAATGGCCGTATTTTTCATCAGCAAATGGATATTTCCCGATCAATCCCGAAAACATATAAAGAAGATCCGATGTTTTGTCAATATCCTGTTTATTTTGCAACAGGTAATTGCTGTCGTTATAAATGTAATTCTGGACCAGTACGGAATCTCCTTCGCTATTCAGTGGAGCATAAAAGCTGTAATCCATGTAATCGCTCACAGTAAATGAAATCAGGTAATAGTCGATAGGGTATTTTGATTTCCATTCATACCTTACCCGATTATCCGGCAAGGGCACTTCATTTGTGAGAAGACCATTTGAACCGACTTTCCGGTTCTTATCGGTGCTCAGGAAAACATAAACCGAATCGGCTTTGTCTGTAAGTGATTGTTTGCATGGAAACCATTCATAAGCACCAAAAGGTTCTGAAAGTGTCCATGTAATATTTTTGTTCCATGAAGAACTGTAACGGTTAAAGATTCCGTTGGAACTGTAATTTTTTCCCAAACCATGGTAATAAACGGTGATATTGGCAGTGTTCCCGTCAACAAAAGACTCAGAAGGAGTGATTTTCAATGTGTCACCGGGTCGCTGGTACAATGTCTTGCTTCCGTTTAAGGTAACAGAATCTACAGTGAGTTTTGAAGAGAAATCAAGTGAGACTGATTCTCCTGCGGGAGCCATGATTTTTATAAGAACCGAAGTGGATCCTGAGATATACGTTGAACTGTCGCTAACATTTAGATTCAGGAAATAAAACAGCACATCATAGTTTGTTTTGCTGAATTCGTAGGAGGAGGACAATACCCGGTTGCCTGTCATGCTGAGGATCAGCAGTGTAATAACGAATCGGAACTGAATCATATCAGAAATTTGGTTAAAGTTAGCCAAATTTGGATAAAAAAAAGATCCCGGCTTTTACACCGGGATCCAACACCCAAAACTAATAAACCCTATCTGACAAAAACCAATCTTAATTCATTTTAAACAACCTATTCTGACTATGAATATTTACATTACAAATTTACGCTCTTTGTCATTATAAGTTGAAAAACACTTGGTGATTTAGATCACCTTATTAGGTGAGATTCGTCACACGTTTAAAGACCTTTATTGATTCAAGTATATAACAAATCTTTGAGCTTTTTGTTTTTTTAACATCAAAAAAATAATGTTGTAACCTTTAACCTTGCAAAATAATTAATTTTACTGATAGAATTGCTTGTTGATGAACGAAACTGTTTTCACACTTGCCCAACATCTAGCCATTTTGCTTGAATCTGAAGTTCAGGAGGAACAGACTGTTTCGGTGCATCACTATTTTTCAAGGATGGGTGTCAAGCATGGATCTCTTCCTGAAATGACTGATGAATCAGACAAACTTGAAAAGATATGCATTGAAATAAACAATACCCTCAGCAACACGCAAAAAATTTATCTTCTGCTTCTGATTCAGGATGCCCTTTTAAATTTTCACGACAACAGTGTTTTTAATAGTAGATTGAGATCGGTTTACGAGCAGATAGGGATTGATACCGATCTCATTGACAAATTCAGAACCTTTTTCAGCCAGGAAAATGTTTTTGGCATCACTTCAAGTGAATATTTGCTGATTTCTCCGCAGGATGCCGTGGATAATGAGATGCTTGAAGGACGCTGGATTGAAGACAACGTACCACGGGGACGGGCAGTGTCGGGAAACTTTACACTGAACCAGATAAGAGGGCATCTGCTTGTTATGTTCGTCGACTCCATCCGGAGTTATGTGGTCCGTTGCATTGATAATCATGAAAAGGTTTTTGACCAGGATACAATGTCTTATTGCCGGTTCCGGTTGCTTAAACCCGGAACCGAACTCAGTATTGACGGTGTTCCGGTACTTACCTTTTCGGATATCAAAAGCCGTTTTCTGCAATTGAATGAAAAACGCGAGCTTACCTTTGCAATCGACAGGGTTCAATACGTAAATAATAAAGGAGTAAAAGAAATACATTCGCTGACCTCTCGTGAAACAACCGGGCAGCTGATCGGAATTGTAGGTCGTGAAGGTGTCGGAAAAAGTACACTTCTTAAACTGCTGGCCGGTAAATTCAAACCAACAACAGGCAGCATTACAATCAACGGGTATGATTTGTGGAAAAACAAATACCTGCTAAAGGGAATCATAGGTTTTATTCCTGAAGAGGACCTGCTCCTTGAAGATCTGACAGTGGCGGATAATCTTTCGCTAACGGCCCGGCTTTTTTACAGTAACCTGGGCAAGAAGGAAATTGACGATAAGGTAAACGCACTTCTCAGCCAGATTGATCTGATCGAGATCAAACATATTGTTGTGGGCAAACCCGATAATAAAATGATACAACCCGGTCAGCGCCGGTTGATCAATATAGCCCTGGAACTGTTGCGTGAACCGCAGATTCTCCTGGTTGACAACGCTCTTTCAGGCCTCGGTATGTCAGATGCCAATAAAGTGATCAAGGTACTGCACGACTATTCCTTTTCCGGAAATCTTGTTATCACTTCCATCAGCCAGGTCGACAGCGAAACTTTTCTTTTGTTTGACAAGATCTGGATAATCGACCAGGGCGGGTATCCTGTATATAATGGACCGGTAAAATCAGCATCTGCCTATCTGCTTAAAAATCTTAAACTGAATTACCCGGGTAACGAAGTAACCGATCCGGCCCGATTACTGGATTGGCTCAATTACAGGTTACCGGATAAAGAAGCTCACGTATGGAACAGGGTTAATGAACCTCAGTCGTGGCATAACATTTACCTGCGGGAACAGGCGCTCCATGACAGCGGACTTGTGGCACGGACAAGACTTCCTGCCCGGATTCTTAAAATACCGAACCTTGAAATCCAGCTGCTTATTTTTTCAATCCGCAATTTTAAGTGCAAGTTTTCGAAACTGAATGAAATCATTAAGGCACTCATAGTTGGTCCTCTTGCTGCAATAGTGATAGGCTGGCTTTTCCACACGGCGGATGGCTCTGTATATACATATTTTGCCAATAAAAACATCCCGGTTTACCAGTTTGTCAGCGTGGTGATCGCCATCTTTCTTGGTCTTTCAGCCAGCATTGATGAAATAATAAGGGAAAAGAATATACTGGAGAAGGAAGAATACCAGGAATTCAGCCGGTTCAGTTACCTGAATTCAAAAATTCTGTATTTATTTCCTGTCCTTGCGGTGCAGATTCTTTTGTATGTGATGTGCGGTAATTATATTCTCGGCATTAAAGGGATGTTTACCATTTACTGGATTGTGCTGTTTAGTGCGACCTGCTTTGGTGCATTACTGGGACTAACTGTTTCGGCAGCGGTTACCAGCAGGCATTCGTTATATAAAGCCGTTATTCCGTTGGTGATCGGACTTCAGTTACTTTTGGGCGGAGGACTCATCACATTTGAAAGACTTAACCTTGGCGATCACCGGTATACGCCATTCCTTGGTGATCTCATGGTTTCACGCTGGGGTTATGAAGCTCTTGCAGTGGAACAATTCAGGAAAAACGAGTACGAAAAACTTATTTACCCGATAGACAAAAAACTCGACCAGGCATCTTTCTATTTTTTTCATGCTGTTCCTCAAATGGAAAGGGCTTTTGCTTCCTGTTTTTCAGGAAACAGGGATACTGCGATAAACAACCTGGCTTTTTTAAAGCATGAAATGGAACGAGCCTCCAAGGTCTCAGGAGCCCTTCCGTTTGAGTACCTAAACCAGATGCCCGACATGATCAAAAAAGAAGAGCTTGCGCAGGAAGTGAACGGTTACCTCTCCACTTACCTTACATCCTATTTCAGTGATCAGTATGATACGCTGAATAAGGCTAAGTCCAGGCTGATGCAGCATCTTAACGATTCAATCGGTGCCGATAAACTGAAAGATATGATGACGTCTTTTCATAATGCAGCCATCGAACATGTGGTTGTAAACAAGAATAGTGAAAAAGTGTTCCGTATTGTTGACAATACTATAGTCAGGAATACAGGAATGATATACGATACACCCACATCCTCGTGGGGCAGGGCTGCCTTGTTCAGTCCTGTCAAAATCTTTCAGAACCAGGAAACTGAAACACTCTGGTTTAACATAGCAGTTATCTGGTTTTTCACTTCAATTTGCTACATCTGGGTACTGTTTGATTTTTCCGGGACTTTTTCAAGGACATTCCGTTTAAATAAACGCTGAAAGCAGTGATCTCAATCACCGGTTTGCCGGAATCATATATTCCAAAATACTATTTCTTTGTTAACGAGTCATGCTTCGAATCCCTTCGATAAACTCAGGGTAAACACTCAGCATGACATTTTCACAGGGTTGCATAAATTGGATAAATTCATGATATCTTATGCAACCCTGTGTCATACTTATGAGTAGAAGTTAAAAAGGGCTTTGGGCAAATGAACAGGTATTTATTGAGGTCGGTATTGATAGTGTGTTTTGCGGTTGTTATCATTGTTTTTACCCGGTCGATTCCCGAAAACCGGCTAAACGACAAGGAGACAGGCTTACCCAAAGTCAAGGCGGATCCTGAATTTCTCAAAGCGCCCTCAACCTGGGTAGATTCAATGCTCGACTCAATGAGCATTGAAGAACGTATTGCCCAATTGGTAATGGTGGCAGCGTATTCGAATAACAACATAGGGAATGAAGCTGAAATAACCCGGCTGATCCGTGAAAACAAGATAGGTGGCATTGTTTTTTTCCAGGGCACACCATATCACCAGGCAGAACTTACCAATTACTACCAGTCGCTTTCAGAAACTCCGCTGTTGATCGGAATGGATGCCGAGAACGGTCTGGCCATGAGGCTTGACAGTACTATTCGCTACCCCAGCCAGATGATGCTCGGTGCGGTTGAAGACGACCGGCTGATCTTTGATATGGGCGTTCAGATTGCACGGCAAATGAAGCGGCTCGGTGTTCATATCAATTTTGCACCGGTTGTTGATGTAAACAATAACCCCTGTAACCCGGTGATTAATCGCAGGTCGTTTGGTGAAGACCTTGAAACAGTGAGCCGGAAATCACTTTTTTATATGATCGGGCTTGAGAACGGAGGCATCCTGGCAGTTGCCAAGCATTTTCCCGGTCACGGTGACACTGAAACCGATTCCCATAAGGATATACCTGTCATTAACCAGTCGCGCGAGCGTCTCGACAGCCTGGAGTTAAAGCCTTTCAGGGAACTGATATTTAATGGACTTTCGGGTGTAATGACAGCACATTTAAGTGTTCCGGCGATTGACCCGGCTGAGAACATGCCGTCCTCGCTTTCCGGACTCGTTGTGGATTCCCTGTTAAAAAAGCAAATGGGTTTCAAAGGGCTTGTTTTTACGGATGCATTGAACATGCGGGCGATAACCAGGTATTATAAACCGCTCGAAGCCGCACAGATGGCGCTGGAAGCAGGGAACGATATACTGCTGATGCCTGAGGACGTGCAGGATGTGATCAAAGATCTCGCCCGCAAAGTCAGGAATAAAAAGATAGACCAGGCTCTGATTGACGCCAAATGCAGGAAAGTATTGTCGGCGAAATACTGGGCCGGATTAAATCATTATCGCCCCATAATTCTTTCAAATCTCACAAAGGACCTGAATAAACCGGAATATGTGCTGTTGCAGCAGAAGCTTACAGAACTGGCGATTACCCTGCTGCAAAATGAAAATAGCATTCTTCCGCTGAAGCGGCTTGATACATTGAAAATCGCTTCCGTTGTTCTGAGCAGTGAAAAGGATACGGCATTCAGTGATGCATTGAACCTGTATATGCCCGTTAAAAAGTTTTTCCTGGATGGTAAGGATATACGGAAAACGGACAGTGTGTATCATGAACTTCGGAAATATAATCTTGTCATAGCCAGCGTTCATGGTAATTCGGTCAGTCCCGCCAATCAATATGGCATTAGTGACACGCTGATCACCATTGCCGATTCTCTTTCATCAGGCTATAAGGTGATACTCGACCTTTTTACAAGTCCCTACACTATAAGTCGTTTCACGAATCTGGATAAAGTAAAGGGCCTTATTGTTTCATATGAGAATTCAGCACAGGTTCAGAACCGTTCAGCCCAGGCTATTTTCGGAGCTGCCGGCATTAATGGTACCCTTCCTGTAAGCTGCGAATCATGGAAAGCAATTAAGTCAGGTATTCCCATGGCCGGATGCGGCAGACTGAAATTTACAATTCCTCTTGAGGTGGGGATGAGCCAGGATACACTCGACAAGATTGATGCAATAATTCAAAAAGCTATGGATTACCAGGCATTTCCGGGATGTGAAGTTGTCGTTGCAAGGAAAGGCAAAGTAATCCTGAATAAAACATGGGGGTACCACGAATACAACCATAACCGGCCGGTAAAAAGCTCCGACTTGTATGACCTGGCATCGGTAACCAAGGTGGCGGCCACAACACAGGCCATGATGCACCTTGTTGACGAGGGTTGCGTGGGAATTAACCAGAAACTTTCGGCCTACCTGCCATACCTTGAAAAAACAAATAAAAAGAATTTATACGTTGCTGATGTGTTGCTCCACCAGTCGGGTCTTCAGCCATTTATCCAGTTTTATTTCGACACAGAGGAACCTGTTTTTAAAGGAAACATCCTTGTAGCCCCGTCTTTGTCGGATGTTAACCCTATTAAAATTGGGAACGGGCAATACCTTAACCGGTATACACAGTTTAAAAACAACATCATATCGCGTAAGCCATCCGGGCAATTTCCGTATTGTGTGGCAGATAACATTTACATCTGTAAAAGCTGGCCCGACACCATGTACAATGGCATATCCGCTTCACCTCTGAGGGAAAAGAAAGAATATGTTTACAGCGATCTCGGCTTTATTCTTTTAAGGCAGATGATTGACACGATTACCCGGGTTCCGTTTGACCGGCTTGTTGACTCCCTGTTTTACAGGCGACTTGGTGCGGGAAGTCTCTGCTTTAACCCGTTACACCGGTTCGACATGGATGAAATCGCACCCACAGAGGATGACCAGTTATTCAGGCATCAGCTGGTTCACGGGTATGTTCACGATCCCCGTGCAGCCATGTTCGGAGGCATATCAGGACATGCCGGCTTATTTGGAAATGCGGTTGACCTGGCCAAACTTTTCCAGATGATGCTGAATGGGGGAGAGTACGCAAGTGAAAGATACCTGGGAGAAAAAACAATAGAACTTTTTACGAAAGACCGGATGGGTATTAAAGGAAGCCGGAGGGGACTGGGTTTCGATAAACCGGAACCCGATGTGACAAAGGCAAGCCCGGCATGCCGCAGCGCATCCGACCTGAGTTATGGTCACACCGGTTTTACCGGTACCATGATTTGGGTGGACCCTGCTTATGACCTTGTGTATATATTTCTGTCGAACAGGGTATACCCGAATGCCGAAAATAACAGGATAATTGAAATGAATGTGCGCACTGATGTTCAGCAGGTTCTGTATAATGCCATCATGGAAAAGTAAAAAATTCTTAAAATGCCATGTGATTAAAAAGTATTTTGTTTTCTTTGCATCAAAGTTTTCCGTTTATGGACGATTATCACGCGGGTGTATATTATTATAAGTTAAACTGACCTGCAGCCGGTCATGGGGGCCTGCTGCGGTTTTATACAGACAGGAGGTCGCTATGATTACCTATTGGACTTACAACAATGGCTTTACTGCCGTAGAATCATTCTCAAAAAACGACTGGATTTCCGTAACCAACCCTACGGAAGATGAAATTGAATTCCTGACCGGAAAGCTCAAAGTTCCTCCTGAAGAACTTAATGACATCCTTGACGTAGATGAAAGAGCACGCAGTGAAATGGATGAGTCCTGGTTCACCATCATTATCCGTATTCCTGTAGCCAATTCACAAAATGGCATTCCTTACACAACCGTTCCTCTTGGAATTCTGGTTTCGAACAACCTCATAATCACTATTTGCCAGACCAAAAATGAATTGGTACCGGCAATGCTTCGCAATAAAAAAGTTGATTTTAATAATAAGGCTAATTTTATCATGCAGATATTCCTGCAGGTTGCCAATTTGTATATGCATTATCTCAAACTGATCAACATCCAGGTTGGAGATATTGAAAAGGATCTTGAAAAATCAACAAAGAACGAGGAATTGCATAAGATGCTCCGTATGGAAAAGTGCCTTGTATACTTTATGACTTCATTGCGATCAAATGACATTCTGATTGCCAAGCTCCGCAATTCAAAGTACATTAAAGCGCTTGACCTGGATGAGGATCTTGTTGAGGACGTAATTATCGAAAATCGCCAGGCTATTGAGATGGCCAATATATACAGCGATATTCAGAGTGGTATGATGGATGCGTTTGCCAGTGTGATTTCGAATAACCTGAACGTGGTGATGAAACAGGTTGCCATTATTACTATTATTCTTATGATTCCCACATTCATTGCAAGTCTTTACGGTATGAATGTTCCCAACAATTTTGAAAACAACCCGTGGGGCTTTGCATTGGTAGTTTTGATGTGTCTTGGTGCGGCATCCTTTGGTGTGCTTCTGTTCAGAAGAAAGAACTGGTTTTAACCGGTTCTTTTTTTCACTATCTTTCATTCATAATCCCTAATTCATTATTTGTATGGATAAAATCCGTGTTGGTATTCTTTCGTATGGCATGTCGGGTAAGGTTTTCCATTGCCCGTTGCTGCATGTGCTTCCCGGTTATGAAATGAAAAAAATCATGCAACGCTCATCAAACGATGCACTTGAAAGATATCCGTATGTAACCATTGTAAGGACTGCAGATGAAATTATTCAGGATCCTGAGATAGACCTGGTACTTGTGAACACACCGGATCATACACATTTTGAATACTCAAAAGCAGCCCTTCTGGCTGGAAAACACGTAGTGGTTGAGAAGCCTTTTATTCATGAAATTAGTGAAGGAGAAGAACTCATCCGGATTTCGCGCGAGCAGAACCGGATTTTGACCGTATTTCAAAGCAGGCGTTGGGAAGGTGATTTTCTTACAATAAGAAAAATAATAGAAAGCAGGATGGTGGGCCGGCTTGTAGAGTATATAGCGCATTTCGACAGGTTCAGAAATTTTATCAGGGATTCATGGAAAGAGAAAGCGGAATTGAAAGCCAGTACACTGTATAACCTGGGTTCTCACCTGATTGACCAGAGTCTTTTTCTTTTCGGCATGCCGGATGCTGTTTATGCCGATTTGCGCAAGCAACGCACAGGATCGCTTGTTGATGACCTGTTTGACCTGAATTTATATTATGCGGACCTTAAAGTTTCTCTGAAAAGCAGTTACCTGGTGCGCGAACCCGGGCCAAGGTTTATGCTTCACGGAACTGAAGGATCCTATGTTAAATATGGCACTGATCCGCAGGAGGAAGCGCTGATTGCCGGCCGGTATCCCGATGAACCCGATTGGGGCAGGGAACCGGAAGCCAATTGGGGAATTCTGAATACAACTGTGAATGGAATCCATTTCAGGGGACGTGTTGAGACTTACGCAGGGTGTTACCAGGATTTTTATAAAAACTTATTTGAGACCATTGTCAATGGTGCCGAACTGGCTGTCAAGCCTGAAGAAGCATTGAATGTCATACGCATAATTAAAGCTGCCCTCGAAAGTCATGAAAGGCGTTCGGCCATTTTAACAAAATAGGCTACCTTTTCAAGCAAAGTGATCATATCATATTCTTCAAGGTAAATATCAGGAGGTACGCTCAGGTTGGCCGATGTAAAGTTGAGAATACCTTTTATTCCTGAAGCTACAAGGGCTTTTGCCATTTGTTGGGCCGCTGCGGCTGAAACGGTAAGCAATGCGAGTGAAATATTGCTGGCTGAAATTATTTCCCTTAGGCGGTCAACCGAATAACAGGTAACAACCGAATTGGATCCGATTTTTTTCGGATCGATATCAAAGGCTGCTACAATCTTCAGATTAGGCCTCCTGTTTAAAAGGTACGAAGAAATTGCCTTTCCAAGATGGCCGTAACCCACAATAGCTATATTTAAAACATCCGTAGGGTCAAGAATTTTCCCAATAACCTGGATCAGTTCAGTAATATCGTAGCCTTTACGACCCTGGCTGGCATAGCCCATGAACATAATATCGCGCCTGACCTGCACGGCAGTTATATTATGCAAATCAGCAAGTTCGTGTGAAAAAATATGAGTTTTACCTTCGTCAAGGCACCGGAACAGGGTTCGCCTGTACTCGCTCAAACGCTCAATTGTTTTTTCAGGAAGGCTGTTCATCATGTATGAGTTGATAAAGCTAAAATACAAAAAATAACTATTTACAACTTGACGCATAAAGTTGTACCGTTTTTATTCTTTTCTATCTTTACAGCATATTCAGTAAATCTGATGAATCATCGCAGAGAAATCATCATTTGTCTTGGTAGTTCATGTTTTGCACGGGGAAATAAGAACATTCTGAAAATTGTTCAGCGATATATCGTTCAGCATGGTCTCACCGAAAAGGTATTATTCAAGGGAGATCATTGTTTTGGGGAGTGCAATATTGGTCCGAATTTGAAAATCGGAGGCAAAGTATACAACGAAGTGTCCGAAGAAAACATTCATCATATTCTTGCTGAAGGACTGCATGATTTATTAAAATAAAACCGGTATGGTGCCTGAACCACTGGTCAATCTGGATGAAAAGCTGTGCACTAAGTGCTATGCCTGCGTCAGAACGTGCCCCGTAAAGGCCATTCATTTGCTTGCGGATGACTCGTTCCCCCAAGTGAATAATAACTGGTGTATCGGTTGCGGCGATTGCATCAAGGTTTGTGAACCCGGTGCACTTAGCTATCGCAGTTCAATCGACGAAGCCAGGCAGTTATTCGAATCGGGTGACAAAATCGTGGCTTTGGTTTCTCCAAGTATTGCTGCTGAATTTGATGACATATCCGATCACCGGAAATTTGTCACCATGATCAAGTCACTCGGTGTGCATCATGTGCATGAGATATCCTTTGCAATTGACCTTTTAGCCTATAAATACCTGAGTTTGCTGAATGATTTCAGGGGACGCTACTATATTGCCTCAATTGATCCGGTTGTTGTAAACTTTATCGAAAAATTCCATCCCAACCTGATCAGTAACCTGACGCCTCTCCAAACGCCCATGATCACAATGGCAAAGATTGTCAGATCAATTTATACAGATGACATTAAAATATTGTATATAGGGCCCCAGATTGCCACTAAAAATGAAGCCTTACGGCATGACGGTGATGGCAGGGTGGATGTGGTTATCACTTTTGAAGAATTAAGGAAACTGTTTGCCATATACAGTATTGACGAATCAAACCTTGAATTTTCTTCTGTTGATGGTCCTATCAGCTATAAGGGTTCCCTGTTTCCTCTCACAAACGGTTTTGCACAGGCAGCAGATATGGATGAGAACCTTTTGACGGCAAGCATGTTCTCAATCGAAGGCAAGGAAGCCATGTTGTCGGCTATCGCCCAGTTTGAGGCTAATATCACAACAATCCAGCGTCATTTTTATATCAGTTTTGGGAACGGCCTCGACGGACCGGGTATGACCAAAAGAGGTAACCGATGGTACAAGGAATTCCAGGTGATCAAGTATGCAAACAAGCGCATTCAGAACTTCTTCCGGGTGGAATGGTATGATAACCTGCAGAAATATATGGAATTAGACCTTACAAGGACATTTAATTCAGATGATCAGCGGTTACCGATGCCTGGCCAGGAAAAAATAGCTGAAATACTCCGTGACCTGGGTAAACCCGAAAATAACCCTGTAGCATGCCTTGAATGCGGATATTCGAGCTGTATTGATTTTGCAAGGGATATTGCCAACGGCATTACGATTCCTGAAATGTGTATTTCATATGCACGCCGCAGCAGCAAACAATTTGAGTCATCACTTCATGAACTGAACGAAAAGCTGGCCCAGGCGCGCAAGGCATTGAAAGAATCCGAGGCAAAAACAAAATTTGAAAAGGAAAGTGCTTCGCAGGCATCTGAGCTTACCAACGCCATGCTCGAAAAACTAAGGGCCGGTGTTGTAATCGTCGACCATTTGCTCAAGATTGTAAAGGCTAACGCCACATTCACAACCATCCTGGGTGAAGAGGCCGAGCAAATCAATGAAGTGATCCCGGGTCTTACGGGCGCCGATCTGAATAAACTGGTCCCGTCACACCTGGTAAACCTGTTTTCGTATGTTATATCGGAGAATGAAAGCATTGAAAACAGGGATATAAAAGTGGGGGATGAATTGCTCAACGTTTCTATTTTCCCTATCGAGAAAGGAAAGATAGCAGGCGGCATCATCAGGGATATGCGAGCCCCCGAAGTTCAGCGCGCAGAAGTGATTAACCGGATCACGGAGGTAATCGACAGGAATCTTGAAATGGTTCAGAAAATAGGCTTTCTTTTAGGTGAAGGCGCTACCGACATTGAACATATGTTGAATTCGATTATAGAATTTTATAAAGGCGAGGGGCACAAGAAGTAACATGGTTCCTTCGTAGAGACGCGATGAATCGCGTCTCTGCCGGACCTGACAATTAATTCTTTTAATCGTAAATCGTAAATCGTAAATCGTAAATCGTAAATCATAAATCATAAATCGTAAATCGTAAATACATTCCCATGCGTGAGGATTTTTTTGTTGAAGTGGATTACCAGCAGAAAAGCTATGAAGGACAGCGGATATGCGGTGATATCTTTCTTTCAAGCAAAGTGAAGGAAGAAAACCGCATTGTGGTTGTATTGTCCGATGGAATGGGACATGGCGTGAAAGCCAGCATTCTGGCCACGCTTACTGCTACTATGGCAGTTAACTTTACGAAAGAACACAAAGAGCCGGAGAAAACGGCTGAAATCATTATGAAAACGCTTCCTGAATGCAGTGAGCGCAAAATGAATTATTCCACCTTCACTATTATTGATATCGAACAGGGAAACAGGGTAACCATGGTGGAATATGACAACCCTGAATGCATAATTATCCGCGACCGGAAAATACTTAAACCGGAGGATTCAAAGACAATTGTTCTCCACGGTGATACCAAATGTTCCAAGAAGATCAGAAAGTGTACTTTCACGCCGGTTAAAGGCGACAGAATCGTTTTCTGCACAGACGGTATAACGCAGTCGGGACTTGGAACGCCGAGACTGCCGTTTGGCTGGGGAATCGACAACGTGGGCCGGTTTGCCATAGATATGATCAGGCAATATCCTCATATTTCGGCACGCGACCTGGCCGGCCGGATCCTCAACATGGCCTACCGGAACGACGGTTTTCAGTCGAAGGATGATACAACCTGCGGTATTATTTATTTCAGGGAGCCCCGTGAATTGCTTATCTGTACCGGGCCACCATACAACAAGGAAGATGACAAAACTCTTGCCGCCGAGGTGCGTGAATTTAAAGGCAAAAAGATTGTAATGGGAGCTACAACAGGGGATATTGTTTCACGTGAACTGAACCTGAAAATCGAAGACGTATTCAAGTTTGAAGATCCCGAACTGCCACCGATCAACGTAATGGAGGGTATCGATCTGTTCACCGAAGGCATCCTTACATTGAATAAAGTTGAGAAAATTCTAAAGGCATACAGCCCAAATACCAAGCTGAACAGGGGGCCCGCTGATGAGATCGTTAAGCTTATCCTGGAAAGCGATGCCATCAAAATTATTATCGGTACGCGCATCAATATAGCTCACCAGGATCCGCATCTTCCTGTGGAACTGGAGATCAGAAGAACCGTGGTTAACCGTATTGCGCAGTTGCTCGAAGAGAAACTGCTAAAAAAAGTGTCAGTGAGTTATATCTGAGTCCCGCAAAAGGTTTTTATTCTTCAGATCCATAATGGCGGTGCACTTTTCATAGGCCTCGATGGATGAATAATAACTCAGTAGTTTATTAAAAAAGGCTTCATCGGTGAAACGGGGATGATCTTTTCCGAAGCCAAGTTTTCCCTGGATCGTCAGATCGAACAATTCATCATCGTCAAGCAGTGCATCCAGGTCCTGGTCAATAGGAGTTTCATTTTCCGGCTGCCATTCCGAAAGCATTTCTTTATGCTTTTCAAGAAAGCTGATGAGTGTAATCTGAAGACTGATAAGTTCGTTGTTTTCAGACAGCAGTGTTTTGTTGGCGGAGTAATTTTTCTCTATCAGGTAGGTTCTTTCCTTTGAAAAAGGTTGTTTTAGCAAATCGTTAAGAAGAGTTTGGTTACTGTTAATAACCTCAAGATTTTCTCTTACCTTTTTCTTTAAGAGATCTATAGTCCGTTGAATCAATTCCTTCATTTCCTGAGAATCACACTAACAAAATTAATCATTAATCCTTTTCGTTTTTTCACATTTTGACTAATGGAAGGCCTGACTTTATCAACATATTTCATTTATTACATGTAATTCTGAAAAATTCCAAATAAGCACCATACGGGTTGTATTTTTCTATTTTATTTTATATTTGTAGGCCTGAAAATTAGGGGCAGGCTGCAAAAACCCCTTATAGTTTATGATATAAATCACTCATAGTGAAGGTTATAACATATTCCGTGTTGTATAATTAAAAAATTTGCTTAGATGAAAATTCTTGTATGTATCAGTAATGTTCCTGACACCACTACCAAAGTTAAATTTATAGAAGATTTCCGGAAACTGGATGTAACAGGTATTCAATGGGTTATTAACCCATGGGATGAGCTGTCGCTTACCCGTGCCCTTGAATTAAAAGATAATGCAGCCAACGGCATTGCATCGGTAACAGTAGCCCATGTAGGAACTGCTGCTTCCGAGCCTACGATCAGGAAAGCCCTTGCGATTGGTGCAGATAATGCTATAAGGATCAATGCTGAACCGTCAGACGCCTATTTCGTAGCCCTTCAGCTTGCTGAAGTTGTAAAAGCGGAGCAGTTCGATATTATCCTTTGTGGTATCGAATCCAGTGATCATAACGGATCAACTGTGGGCGGTATGCTTTCAGAATTGCTTGATTATCCTTCTGTATCTGCCGTTTCCGGTCTGAATATTGAAAACGGACAGGTTATTATTAACCGTGAAATTGATGGCGGAAGGGAAACAATTACTGTACCAACACCCCTGGTTGCCATAGTTCAGAAAGGTATTGCCAAAGAACCAAGAATTGCTGCCATGCGCGGTATCATGATGGCCCGCACAAAACCCATCAAGCTTATGGAACCGGTTGCTTGTGATGCTTTCACACAGGTTATAAAATATGAAATGCCCAAGCCCCGTGCTGCCTGCAGGTTTATCGATCCGGAAAACCCGGGCCAGCTTATTGCGATTCTCCAAAACGAGGCTAAACTTATCTAGTAAAATTCATTTCAACATTTAAATCAGGAAAATTATGTCTGTACTGGTATATACTGAAAACTGGGATGGTAAATTCAAGAAACTGTCATTCGAACTTGCTTCCTATGCCGCAAAGGTGGCTGAATTATTGAATACATCCGCTGTTGCCCTTTCAATTGGTAAGGTTGACGACAGTGAGTTGACAAAACTTGCCAATTATGGTGTAAATAAAATTATCAGTGCCAATGCTGAAGGGCTTGAGGTACTGGATAACCAGACTTACACAAAAATTATTTCCGGAATTTCTGTACAGGAAAATGCAGGAGTCGTTATTCTTGCCAATAACAATTCGGGTAAAGCGCTTGCTCCAAGGCTGTCAGTTAAATTGAAGGCAGGTATCGGCTCAGGCGTAAGTGCCCTTCCGTTAAGCACCAATCCATTTGTTGTTTATAAACGTGCCTATTCAGGAAATGCATTTGCACATCTGCAGATCAACACCGATGTCAAAATTCTGACACTGGCGCAGAATTCTTTTGACCTTGTAGAAAAGAACAATGGAGCAACTGTTGAGAATGTCTCTGTTCAGGTTGACCGTGCCGGGATCAGGACACAGGTTAAAGAGGTCCAGAAACAAACAGGTAAAATACTGTTAACCGACGCTGAAATTGTAGTTTCCGGCGGACGTGGAATGAAATCGGCGGATAACTGGGGTCCGCTTGTAGAATTGGCTGGTCTGCTCGGTGCAGCTACTGCATGTTCTAGACCTGTTTCCGACGAAGGTTGGAGGGGTCATGAAGAACATACGGGTCAGACAGGCAAGATCATTGCGCCGAATCTTTATATTGCTCTTGGCATATCAGGTGCAACACAGCACCTGGCTGGAGTCAGTTCATCCAAATATATCGTGGCTGTAAATACCGATAAGGACGCTCCAATTTTTGAAGCAGCCCAATTCGGAATTGTGGGTGATGTGCAGAAGGTTTTACCTAAACTGGTGGAAGCCGTAAAAGAAATAAAAAGCAAATAAAGGCTATAGGCTGCAGGCTGCAGGCTATGTCCTGACAGAATCCGAATGGACGTCAGAGTCAATGGGACAAGGGTCTGTAAGCTATGACCTGACAGTCTGCGAGCTGCAAAATCAAAAACAAACAGGTTAATAGATGAAACAAATAATCTTTTCTATAGCTCTCCTTCTTACCCTGGGTGTATTCGCATATACAGTCAGCCGGCTTGTCGGGTTTTTCCGGCTCACCAGGAAAGGTTTTCCGGTGAAAGACCTGGGAAAAAGGTTCGGTGTTATGATGGATGTGGCCTTTGGACAGACCAAGATTTTCCGCCGTCCTGTAATCGGGTTACTTCATGCCCTTGTTTTCTGGGGATTCTGTGTTATTCTCATCGGCAGTATTGAAATGGTAATCGACGGGCTCTTCGATACCGAAAGAGCTTTGAATGTGCTGGGGGTTCTCTACAAAATCATCAGCGGATCCGGTGATGTTTTCGCCCTGATTGTGGCGATTTCAATCCTTGTTTTCCTCAGCCGCAGGCTTTTCTTTCATATCAAGCGGTTTGAAGGAATTGAAATGAAAAAGAGCACCCATATAGATGCAAACATCGCACTTTCAATGATCCTTCTTCTGATGCTGTCTTTATTGGGGATGAATACTTTTTATGTAGCACAGCAATCGCTTGCCGGTGAACCTGTAAGTGGTGTCTTCCCTGTCAGTTCTGCCTTTGCGGGTCTCTTCACAAATCTTTCATCAGGCAGCGTTCACATTCTTCATGAAGTATGCTGGTGGGCTCACATCCTGCTGATATTCGTCTTTGCTAACATGCTTCCCTATTCAAAACATTTCCATGTATTCATGTCAGTTCCGAACACGTTTTTGTCACGCCTTGATCCCCTGGGAAAACTGACGAACATGGACAGCATAACCCGCGAAGTGAAGCTCATGCTGAATCCTGATACAGCAGCTGCCGTCCCGGTTACCGATGCTCCTGTCGAACGGTTCGGTATTAAAGATATTGAAGATGTAACGTGGAAGAATTATTTTGATTCTCTTTCATGCACACAGTGCGGAAGATGCACTTCTGTTTGTCCTGCCAACATCACGGGCAAGAAACTATCCCCCCGTAAGGTTATCATGGACGTCCGGGCAAGGATGAATGAAAAAGGACCCGGTATGGTGAAGAACGGCAAGGCTTATACCGATAATAAATCCCTGTTAAGGGATTACATTACCGAGGAAGAACTCTGGGCCTGCACTACCTGCAATGCCTGCGCAAAAGAATGTCCGATCAATATCAACCACCCGACAATCATTGTGGATATGCGCAGGTACCTTGTAATGGAAGAAGCATCTGCTCCCGGTGAAATCAAGAGTGTTTTCAGCAATATTGAAAACAACGGCGCACCCTGGCAGTTTTCACCTGAAGACAGGTTATTGTGGGCAAAAGATCTTGAAATGAAGTCACACTGATAATGTGCCGTGCCAATGTGCCAATGTGCCAATATGCCAATGTGCTAAGAATCGTAAATCGTAAATCGTAAATCGTAAATGATAATTAATATTCCAATAATGTCGGAATTGTTTGCCCGGGGCGAGAAACCTGAGTACCTGTTCTGGGTAGGTTGTGCAGGGGCATTTGACGACCGTTATAAAAAAGTGGCCAGGGCATTCACCAAAGTGTTGACACACCTTGGTGTAAGTTATGCCGTGTTGGGCAGGGAAGAAACCTGCACCGGCGATCCGGCACGCAGGGCAGGCAATGAAATGCTTTATCAGATGCAGGCTTTGCAGAATATTGAACTGTTCAAAATGTATGAGGTAAAGAAGATTCTTACAATATGTCCTCATTGCTTTAACATCTTCAAAAATGAATATCCTGACCTGGGCGGTAATTATGAAGTGATTCACTATACACAATTCCTTGATGAAAAAATGAGGGAAGGTAAGCTTAAGCTGAAAAAGGCTCTTCCTGCTGATAAGAAAGTGACATACCATGATCCCTGCTACCTGGGACGCGCCAATGATATTTATAAAGAACCCAGGAATGTGATTCATGGCCTTACTGGCAATTATGCTGAGATGAAGAGGAACAAAAGCTTTGCCTTGTGTTGTGGTGCCGGCGGTGCCCAGATGTTTAAGGAAGCCGAAAAGGGTAACAAGGAGATTTTTATCGAAAGGATTGAAGACGCCATTGAAACCGGTGCTTCTGTGATTGCAACAGCATGTCCTTTCTGCATGACCATGATGACCGACGGTCTAAAATACAAGAACAAAGAAGAAGAAATAAAGAATTATGACATTGCCGAGCTGATCGCAATGGATTTAGATTTATAACTCAAAAAACGAACAATGGATAGAAAAGTATTGAAAAGCGGTGAATTTCTTGTCGAGAATGTAGAATCAAAAGACGTTTTTATTCCCGAGGAGTTCAACGAAGAACAACGAATGATCGCCCAAACCTGCCAGGATTTCCTTACAACCGAAGTATATCCGAATGTGGATAAGGTTGACAAGCAGGATCGCGAGTTGATGAAAAGCATGCTTAAAAAATCCGGCGAACTTGGATTAATGGGCATTTCAATACCTGAAGAATATAATGGTTTCGGACAGTCGTTTGTAACCCAGATGCTTGCAGCTGAAACCATTGGTGCCGGTTACTCATTCTCTGTAGCTTTCATGGCACATTGCGGAATCGGTACCCTGCCGATCATGTATTATGGAAATGGAGACCAGCGTGAGCGTTATGTTACCAAACTCGCAACCGGTGAAATGCTGGGCGCATACTGCCTTACCGAACCGGGTGCAGGAAGCGATGCCAACGCAGGCAAAACTAACGCAAAACTTTCGGAAGACGGCAAATATTATATCCTCAACGGTCAGAAAATGTGGATCACCAATGCCGGTTTTGCCGATGTGCAGACAGTATTTGCAAAGATCGACAACGACAGGGTACTCAGTGCATTTATTGTTGAGAAGGATTTTCCGGGTGTCCTTGTTAATCCCGATGAACATAAAATGGGTATTAAAGGATCATCAACCTGCCAGATTTTCTATACCGATGTAAAAGTTCCGGTTGAAAACCTGCTGGGTCGCCGTGGTGAAGGTTTCCGCATTGCATTGAGCATCCTGCATATGGGCCGCCTGAAACTGGGTGCCAATGTGCTTGGAGCTGCAAAGAAAGCGATCAATGATTCAGTAAAATATGCCAATGAGCGCAAGCAGTTTGGTGTGCTGATTTCAACATTCGGCGCTATAAAGTACAAACTGGCCGAACAGGTAATCCGTACCTATGCATCCGAATCCGCCACTTACAGGGTTAGTAAGGATATAGACGACCTGATTGAAAAATACAAAGTGGAAGGTTGCGATAAAGGTAAGGCTTCGATTGATGGTATCAGTCATTATGCTGTTGAAGCCGCCATTCTTAAGGTATATGGATCGGAAGTTCTTGATTATGTAATCGACGAGGCTGTACAGATCCATGGCGGTATGGGTTATTCCGCTGAGATGGCCGTTGAAAAAGGCTATCGTGATTCAAGGATCAACCGTATTTTCGAAGGAACCAATGAAATCAACCGCCTCCTGGTTGTTGACACAGCTATGAAGCGCGCCATGAAGGGCGATTTCAAACTGTTCGACAGGGCATCCGAAATGTATGAGAAAGCATCGACGCTTACTGATGGAAAGACAGGAAACGAAAACTGGTTCCAGGAAAAACTGCGTTACATTGATAACTTCAAGAAAGCCATTCTCATTGCCATTCACGGTGTAAACACCAAGTTCGGAAAACAGCTTGTGAGCGAGGAAGAAGTGCTGAACAACATTTCCAATATGATGATGGAAACCTATGTAGGCGAATCACTTGTTCTCAGAGTGCAGAAACTTCAGGGAATGAAGGGCGAAGCAGCTGCTTCAATATACAGGGATATTGCTGATGTTTTCATTTATGATGCAGCCGACAAAATCCGCAAGGAAGCCAGTGATGCCATCTACGCTTTTGCAGATGCAGCCACTGCAACATCTCTTGTAAAAACTATGGAAACCTTAACAAAGGTAACCGGCGTAAACACCAAGGATGCCCGCCGCCGAATAGCCGACAGGCTCATTGAAGACAATGCGTATAAGTTTTAGCTTATTAGCTTTTTAGCATATTAGATATTTAGTTAAAGCCCCGCCATATTATGGCGGGGCTTTTTTTATAGTCAATCTCTCCTCGCCTCGTTTGCATGACTTATTTTCCATTAGCACTCGTTAATAACGAATTCAACCTGATATATCTTTTCTATATAAAATCCTTTCTTTCCATCAACCAAATGATTATTTGAAATCAGCTATAATGGAATCCGATATTTTTATGGCAGACTACTTACTTCATTAAAGGGCGCCTTAATTTATTCTCATTCAGGTATAAATAATACCTGCTTAATTATCCTATATGAAAGCAAACCACTTATCCTCAAATATCAAGATGAAGGTATTTATTGTCCTTCTGGTAATTCAATTTTTTCCTTTTTACCTATTGTCCCAATTTGCGAAGCCTCCATATCCGCTAATATTTGTTCATGGGCTTATAGGTAGCAATACTACTTGGAATGAAATAGTGGCCGAGTTAGGTGGTGATGCTAAAATATTTGATGTTTGCCTGAATCATGACAACGGAAGTTTATCATCATCAATATTATCAAATGATATAGATGTTATCGGCTGGAGAGTAAAACCTGCAGTGCCTTCAAGTAATCGGTTATATGTTATAAATTTTGATAATTCACAATTCGCCGAAGAGGGACACGAAGACCATATAAAAAGCAACCAAAGCGCAATCTACAAGCAGGGCTACGCATTAGGTAAAATGATTAAGGAAGTATTGATACTTGAAAAATCTGATAAAGTTATCTTGGTAGGACATTCGATGGGCGGATTGGCGATAAGAGAGTATTTACAGAGAACTATAAATGGAATAACCAATAATCCTCATTCTTATTGGATAGATCCCAATCAAACGGATGGACATGATGTGGCAAAGGTTTTGACAATTGGAACACCGCATTCAGGTGCGAACGACTTAACTCTTACGATTCCCTTAATACTTGATTCTAAATCAGAAGCTGTAAGAGACCTAAGATTTGAACTATGTGATTTAAGCAGCTGTATAGATATGTTGTATTTATATGGTGGTTATGAGGGAATTCTAGGGACAGGCTATCATAATAATGATATTAATTGTGATGGTTTAATAAACTCAGTTTCTGGTATAAATGATCCGGTAAATAAATTTAAAGACAACTCCTATATGCCATTACCTACCAACATACCTTATACCTGGCTTACTTCAAACTGGGGTACTGTGTTTGATGGAGTGGTAATGTTAAATCGACAATGGTTACACGATAATGAAGGTTCTTGTCCTCATGGAATTTCCGATACGTTATTAATGAATGCCTTTCATATGAACGAAACAAAGGATGTTTACAGTTTGTTAAGGGGAATGGACGAACCAGATTTAAAACAATTTGCTTATGAATTACAGATTAATCAGCCAATTAGTCAATACATAAGCGGTTTTGCAACCTTTAAATCACAAAACAATCATCTTGATGTAGATTACTATAAGTTCACTTCTGATATAACTGGTACTGGTAGAATTGATATACGTGAATTTAATAATATAAATAATTGGCAAATAGCACTTTATAACTCCAGTAATGGAACTCCTTTCATGCTAATAGACCATTCCGATTTTCCTGATAATACGGGCTACTTTACTTTTTCGGTACAATATGGAGAAACATATTATATGAAAATAAAAGGAGAAGCATTGACTGATCCTCATTTACATCCGTATATGATTAAGGTCACAACTTCATCACCGGCAAAAATTTCATTTTCTTCAGTTCAATTTGATAAGTCAGCTTATTTACCTTCTGAAAATGTTACGGTTTCGATTACCTTAAATAATCAATTAACCGGTGCTAATGTAAGCTATTCATTAGATAATAAATCACCTGTAACCTGTAGCGAAATTGAAAACGGCATTTATAGGGCTACATTCACAGCCCCCACAGCAACCGGTCCGCATAACTTAATGGTGAATGCCTCAAAGACCGGTTATCAGGCCGCAACCTCATATAATGCTTCATTTCAGGTAGCAAATGCCGGTTTGAGTGTTCTTGCTTATCCTTCTCAGATTATTTTCGATGGCTCAAATACATCAACCATAACAGCCACGTTGGTAAACGGACTCGGGCAGCCAATGTCAGGAATTCCAATCCAGTTTTATTCCACTTTTGGTCAGTTAATTCCGGGAAATGCTGTAACAAATGCTCAGGGAGTAGTGAAAACTTTATTTACTCCTGATCAAACCGGTACAACTACAATCCAGGCAACTGCACAAACAACCAATAGTCCCTCAGGTTCCACCACAATTAAGGTTACTTCTGCCGGAAATGGGACCTACAATATAACTCTTAATACATTTTTATTGTCAACTAACGCATCAGGATCCAGTTACAAATTAGATCCTTTTGTTTCATTTTCAAGTAATGGTCAGGCAGTCGAAGGCGTGTCCTGCACTGTATCTACCAATTTCGGCCAATTTCAGAATGGTAGTCAATCATTCACTCAGATATTAGGCGAAAATGATGATCCGGGCACATTTTTACCCGCACCGGTATTAAATGTCAATACAAGTGGTATAGCCACCATAACAATAACCGCGGGACCTACAACTTCAACATTCTCTTTATCGGTTTTTGTTGGTGATATTCCTAAAATTCAGCCTTTCTATACACTTGTCGATGCAAGTTCAACAGAAAATATGGAATGTGAAATCGACTGGAATGCAGATGGCAATGAATTTGCTTACACGCCAGGTAAAATTGTCGGATTCCCTTCATTTGATATAGTTTATAGCGGTCCAAATACCGGGAACCCAACATCCCTTTCATTTTCTAAGACAGGCCAAAAGCTTATCATGGGGAGATCAAACGATAATCCTGTTTTTTATATTTATGATAATCAAACAAAAGTATGTACTCCATACAATCCAAACAATACAAGGACAAATACTGTTGCATGGTCTGATGGTACTGATGATATCAGGTTTGCTCTGGCGAATAGTTTTAGTGGCTCACTTAATCAAATAATTATCAATAATGGAGAAAATTTCCAAAAAACCTATTGCTATACCGACGATGCAACAGATCTCATCCAGGCCATGGACTGGAAAGGAAATTATCTTGCTGTAGTGACAGAAAAAGGTAACACGTACTTGTATAACTTTAATGCATCCCCGATAACAAGATGGAAATTTTCCAGTGAAAGGCCATTTTTATATGGCATTTCCATATCACCCGATAAAACAAAAGTTGCTGTACTTGGAAGAAAATATACAGGAAATAATAATTTATATATTATTAATGCTGGTACGGGTGCCCTGATTAATAAGTTTTCATTGGGATCCGATAATGGGAGTTTTTATTCAATTGATTGGTCACCTGATGGAAAAAGCTTGGTTTGTGCCGGGAATACAAGCGGTAACGGATATTTAAAGATAATAGATCCGTCGGACAATCGTATCTTATATGATCTCGTTACAGGCACAACAGAAGATATCCGCGGAGTTCGTTGGAGTTCGAAAAACATTATTGCAGCCATATATGGTTCAACTGTAAAATTCTATGCTCCGTTTGACCTGGATGGTCCACAAATAAACATAGCATATCCCCCTGCTGGTTTTCAAACCAGTTATGATACCGTACATTTAAAGGGGAATATTATTGATGCAGTTGGCCTGAAATCTGTTATAGTTAAATTAAATGCGACTGAATTTCAGAGCATCCCAATAGCTTCAGATGGTAGCTTTAATTTAGTCATCCCAATCGTTTCCGGTCAAAACGATATATTAATCAATACCACTGATCGACTTAATAATAGCTCTAGTGCTTCTCATACGGTAGTTCATTATGATCCAGTTGCTGATGTTGATTATTATGATATTGCTTTAAGCTACAATACAGGTAGCAGCAGCAGATTCACCATATCCTCCAACACAGCTTGGAAACTAACTGAAAACACTTCCTGGTTCGACATAAACTGTACTGAGGGACGCAATGATCAGGTAATTACTGTCATTAGCACCCTTGCTAATAAGAGCAGCAGCATTTCACGAACCGGTGAAATAACCTTGAGTGGGAATGGATTTTCACCCAAAACGGTTACTGTAACTCAAACGACAGCTCCGTACATTAACATAAGTGGAATTACCGACATATATGGAACAGCATTAACTTATACAGATGGAACGTCAAAGTCAGTTACTTCAGATTTAAATGGTGATTATTCAATCATTGTTCCTTTTGAATGGGGTGGAACCATTACGCCTTCCAAACAGGGCTATACATTTAGCCCTGTGTCGAGATCATATTCAAATTTAAATAATAACCAATCAGCTCAAAATTTTGCAGCGAATCCTATAACCTATACTATAAATGGCAATACAGGTTTACCAGGGGTTTCATTAAGCTTTTATGATGGATCACATAAAACAATTAGTTCTGATGCCAGTGGAAACTATACTATAAGGGTTTCTTACAATTGGAACGGTAATGTAATCCCTTTTAAAGAAGGTTATAGTTTTTTACCCGTTAACAGATCTTATATAAATATAACATCCGATTATTCTGCTCAGAATTTTAGTGCTAATCCGTTAGTCTATTCAATTAGTGGAAATGCCGGAACAGCAGGCGTTATTCTCAGCTACACCGATGGTATTTCAAAATCAGTTATTTCAGATGAAAATGGTAATTACTCGTTCACTGTATCTTATAATTGGAATGGCATTGTTACACCCACCAAAAATGGTTATTCCTTTATTCCGATCAATGCCGTTTATTCTAATGTAATCGCAGATCAAAGCGGGCAGAATTTCTCAGCAACTGCCGTTACATTTAAAATTTCAGGCAATACAAGTGCGTCAGGTGTAACAATGACATATATCGATGGCGTTACAAAAACAGCCATCTCAGATGGTATTGGAAACTATACTATTATAGTCCCCTATAAATGGAGCGGGACTATAACACCTTCCAAACCTGGGGTGATATTTACTCCTGCAACCAGATCCTATACCAATATCATTGCAGATAAATTCGCACAAGATTATGCTACAGATATCGTTCAGTACAAGATTTCAGGCAATGCCGGAGCTTCTGGTGTGACTCTCAATTATACCGATGGTATTCCTATGTCTGTTGTATCGGATTTAAACGGAGATTATTCATTGAATGTATCCTATGGCTGGAGTGGTACAGTTACACCTTTAAAAGATAATTATTCGTTTACACCCACAAGCAGATCATATCAGAATATAACAAAGGACGCAACTGCCGAAAACTTCATAGTTTTGTTCTTGGAGATTATGCCTGTGAGCCAGAATGTTTCTTCATCTGCAGGTATTGCTACATTTTCAATAAATTCCAATACTGAATGGAAATCAACTGAAACTTCTGATTGGCTTTCAGCTGCCAAAACTAATCCAACCACACTTACTGTCAATTATAATGAAAATATTAGTATTAATAATCGTTCTGCAATCATAACACTTTCTGGAACAGGTGTAAATTCTCAAAATGTTACCGTTATTCAGGATGGCTGCGCATGTGTATCTCCAACAGGATTGGCTGCAACCGTAACCAGCCAGAGTGTAGCAAACTTCAATTGGACAAATGTAAATGGCGCTTATTTTTATGAGATACGGTATAAACCATCTACAAGTTTAAATTGGACAGTGCAGCAAACATTGGTTAATAATTATTATTTAACCGGACTAATCTGTGGCATAACTTATAACTGGGAAGTAAGATCAAATTGCAGCGATGGTGTGTTCAGTTCCTGGGTCCCGGCAAAAGATTTCAAGTTTACAGCTTGCCAGTGTAATTCTCCAAATAATCTCACAGTTGGTGCAAGTGGTCAGACAACAGCTGATCTGGATTGGGCAAATATTACAGGCGCTTCGGGATATGAAGTAAGATATAAAGAAGCAACGTCATTATCATGGATAACTCAATCTATTACTGCAAGCAATTATTCGATTTCAGGGCTGACCTGCGGATTGACCTATGTTTGGGAGGTCAGATCAAATTGTGTTGATGGGAATTATAGTTCATGGGTGTCGGGACAGAATTTTAATACGGCTACCTGTCCATGTAATTCACCAACCAGTCTGGGAGTATCTGTTATAAATCAGAATTCCGCATTACTAAACTGGCATTCTGATGTAAATAGTTCTTTGGAATATGAAGTACGATATAAATCTGTAAATGATTTGAACTGGATTAGCAGGACAACTGACTCGAGCCAATTTTTAGCCACAGGATTAACTTGCGGTTTGTCTTATGACTGGGAAGTAAGAACAATTTGCGGTAACAATAACTATAGTTTTTGGGTAGCAGGATTAAATTTTATAACTAAAAGTTGTCCATGTGATATTTCGGACAATATACCGAATCCACCTGCGATTGCTGCAACTACTCAGCCAACTTGTATGGAGGCCACAGGTAGCATTACTTTAGGTAATTTGCCTGAGACAGGAACCTGGACATTAACAAGTGATCCGGGTGGCAGAATTACTGAAGGAAACGGATCTGATATAACACTTTACGGGTTCATACAAGGTCAATATAAGTTTACCGTTACTAATGTTTTTGGTTGTACTTCGTTAGCCTCTGGCAATGTAATTATCAATCCGCAACCAGAAACTCCGGCTTCACCGGTAATCACACAGGCAATAAATGTATTACACTCAGATAAAACTACAGGCAATCAATGGTATAATCAATCAGGGTTAATAGATGGTGCTACATCTCAGGATTATATTCCTACTTATGACGGGGAATATTATGTAGTTGTCACCTTGAATGGCTGTAGTTCATTTCCTTCAAATAAAATAAATATTATTATTACAGAAGTTGCTTATGCCGGTTTTGGAAAGAAATTAATTCTTTATCCGAATCCCGTAAATAATAAACTTATAATTGAAGCAATTGGGAACACAGAACAAATTCATTATGAAATATATACTTCCATGGGTCAAAAATTGTATGAAGGAAGTTTTATAGCTAATACAAGTATTAATACAGATAACTTGTCGGCAGGAATTTATATAATTAAACTGGACGATTGTAAGATATTCGAATATAGGAAATTCATAAAAGCGAATTAAAAAGAAGAAAAGTGTCAATTCAACCATTTTTCCAACTCTCTGATTCTTAAAATTGGAATCTTAAATTCATATTTCTTATTATCTTTTTTCAGTATGCAAATTCTTTTAAGCCGGTTGACCCGCTCAAGATAAGCCAGATTAATAATTGTGGAGCGGTTTATGCGGGCAAAACAGCTTTTTGGAAGGGTCTCCTCAAACGAACCAATATTCATAGTAATTAGCTCGGGTTTTTCATTGCCTGTATAAATTTCGCAATAATTCCAGTCGGCTTTAATAAATAGGATATCATGTGGATTGATCAGGATAAATCCTCCTGATGTATTGAATTTTATCTTTTTTCCCAATGCCTGCTCAAGTAAAACAGTATATTCCACTTTATGCTGTTTTATTAAATATTGTTCCATAAAACGTTCCATAGTCAGCGCTAAATCTGTTTCATTTACAGGTTTTAGCAAATAATCAAAGGCAGATGCCTTTATGGCCTTTATTGCAAATTTATCATACGCTGTTACATATATAATGAATGGCCTTTCAGAAGTATGACTTAAAGCTTCTGTAATCTCGAATCCATCCATGCCGGGCATTTGTATATCCATGAAAACCAAATCCGGTTTATGATGTAATATGCTCACAAGTGCCTGTTTCGAATCATTTACAACATCGGCAATTTTCAGGTAAGAATGTGCAGATAAAAGCTTTGTCATCATGCTTGTCGCTTGCTGCTCATCGTCAACAATGACACAACTGGCTTTTAGGGTTTGGCCTTTGGGGTATCCCATAGGTTCTGGAATATGTTATGGTTTATTTCTGATTATAAACTTACATTTTGGCTGAATCAAATGCAAACATCCAATGTTTTATTTTAAAACATACCCGAGGTTGGTAGGTGGACCTCCTCCACCAAAATTGTCGTATTTTAAGGAGATAAAAAATTAGATTGCAGATAGTCAAGCATGTAATCCTGCACGAGTGTTACCACCTCGACAGGGTATACCCACCTCGACAGGGTGGTTTTGCCAACACCCAAGTTATCAGCATTTTTACTAATTTGGCGTATAAATGACGCATCAACGACCTGCTTAAAATTTGAATAGTTTTTAAGTTCAATATATCCTTGCACCGAATTTCAAATGAATTATGAAACAGCCAGATTTAGGAAGGAAAATTTCGGAACTGAGATTAGCCAAGGGGATGACCCAGGGACAACTTGCCGGAAAATGCAATGTAAGTCTAAGGACAATTCAGCGGATTGAATCAGCTGAAGTGACCCCCAGGAGTTATACAATCAGGTTGATTTTCGAAACACTGGATTACGAAATCTATAGTTCATTTGGCAAATTCTCTTATAACCTCGACAGGATGGCTTATAAGACCAGGATTTGGCTCGGGCAACTTTATAAATATGTTCTGGATTTATTTAATTTAAAAACAAACACAATGAAAAAACTATCGATTTTATCTGTTCCCATTGTATCAGTCGTGCTCATCTTTTTGTTTATCAGCAATAGTCAGGCTCAAAGCGAAGACCGTGCTAAAAAAACAATAACTGAAACCAATGCAAATTTTGTTAAATGGTTCAACTCCGGAAAAATTGATTCTCTTGCAATGTTGTATTCCGTTAATGCCTGTATGATTCCCGATAATTACCATGCAATCTATGGCAGGGAAAACATTAAAGATTATTATGCATTCATTTACAATGCAGGTTTTCGTTTTACAACAAGCAAAGCTGAATCGGTAATAGTTTCCGATCCAATAGTGGTAGAAAGAGGCATATGGAAAGGAAATCTGCCGGGTGAATTAGCGGGTACCTACATCACCCAATGGAAATATGAGAAAGGAAAATGGCTCATCGAAAATGAGATGACCAATTCGGATCAATCCGGAAACTAAAAAGAATAGGTGGAAAGCCCTCCAGCCACAGAGTGGCGACATCTTTGTAGTAATTGATATATAAAAGCGCAAGAGCCACGCTAGTGGCGATATCTTAAGATTTCGCCACTAAAGTGGCTCTGTGTTTACAGGAAATGTTATTACTACAAAGATATCGCCACTAACGTGGCTTATCGCTTAACAGAAAATTTTACTTAAATTCACTAAAAAATAATCCACCATGAAACAAATACTCTCTATTTTACTGGCAGTATTGATCACATTGCCTTCATGCAGCCAAAACAAACCGGCAATTCTGATTTTTTCTAAAACAAAAGGATATTACCATGAATCGATCCCTGCAGGCATAAAATGTATAACTGAAGCGTGTGCCAAAGAAGGGATTCAAGTGGATACAACCAAAGATGCGTCCTTATTCACTGAAAGCAACCTAAAAAAGTATAAGGCCGTAGTGTTCCTGAATACTTCCGGGGATGTTCTGAATGAAGAACAACAGAAGGCATTTATCAATTATATCCATTCAGGCGGCGGATACCTAGGCATTCATGCCGCTTTGGATACCGAGTATGACTGGCCTTGGTACAACCAGCTTGCCGGTGCGTGGTTTTTATCCCATCCGGCCCAACAGAAAGCCACTATTAATGTAACTGATAAAAATAACCCGGCTACTTCCATGCTTCCGGATAAATGGACAAGAACCGATGAATGGTATAATTTCAAAAATATTTCCTCCGATATTAAAGTGCTTGCCTGGCTTGATGAATCTTCATATACCGGTGGAGCAAACGGTGAAAAGCATCCGTTTATCTGGTGCCATGAATTTGAAGGCGGAAGGGCTTTTTATACAGGCGTAGGCCATCGGGATGATAACTATGATGAGCCGCTGGTTCAGCAGCATTTGCTGGGGGCGGTTTTGTGGACTGCCGGTTTGAAGAAGTAGGGAGTAGGGAGTAGGGACACGGGGAGAGTGGGAGATGGATGAAGGAACTGACAGAGTCTGCTACTGGATACTGGATTCCGGAAAATAAAAAAGGGCGTTTCAACCGAAACACCCTTTTATTATTTTACAGCTTAATCAGCTTAATCAGCTTCATTTTTTCATTCTTTCATTTTTTCATTCCTTACTCATTATGCCTGCGCCGAAGGTCCGCCAAAGTGCATCGGAATATTACCCTGGCCTTCGCCCTGTTTGATGGGGCCATGGATCGATTCGAATTTCGAGATGTTATCCTTCAACGCCTGCAGCAGCCTTTTGGCATGTTCCGGTGTGAGAATAATCCTCGATTTTACTTCAGCCTTAGGAATACCAGGCATAACCCTGATAAAATCAACAATGAATTCCGAAGGTGAATGGGTTATAATGGCCAGGTTTGAATATATGCCCTGGGCGATATCCTCTTTCAGTTCGATGCTGATCTGCTGCTGATTCTTTTTATCTTCCATGAATTAGCGTTCTTCTTTTACCGTTTCGTGATACTTCCGTTCTTCGGTAAGTTTTTCATAATCCTCTTTAGAACCGACGATGAGGTTGGAGAACCTGCGATTACCGGTACCGGCAGGAATCAGGTGCCCAACAATTACGTTTTCTTTCAGTCCTTCGAGGTAATCAACCTTACCAAATACAGCGGCCTCATTCAGAACCTTCGTGGTTTCCTGGAAGGAAGCGGCTGACATGAAGCTCTGTGTTTGAAGAGCGGCCCTTGTAATACCCTGCAGGATCTGCTGCGAAGTAGCCGGAACAGCATCCCTGGCTTTAATAGGCTTCTGATCCTTACGTTTCAGCATGGAGTTTTCATCTCTGAGTTTACGTGCGGTTACTATCTGGCCGGCTTTCAAAGTAGCGGAATCTCCGCCGTCTTCAATCACCTTCTTGCCATAGATCCAATCGTTTTCTTCAAAGAATTCCCATTTGTCAACAAGTTGTTTTTCAAGGAATTTTGTGTCACCCGGATCGATGATTTCGACCTTGCGCATCATCTGGCGGACGATTACTTCAAAGTGCTTATCATTGATCTTCACACCCTGGAGACGATAAACTTCCTGAACTTCATTTACAATATATTCCTGAACCTTTGTGGGTCCCTTAATTGCAAGAATGTCCGAAGGAGTTGTGGCTCCGTCTGAGAGCGGAATACCGGCTTTCACATAGTCATTCTCCTGTACGAGGATCTGCTTTGAAAGCGGTACCAGGTACTTTTTCTGTTGTCCGGCCCTTGTTGTGATCGTTATTTCACGGTTACCACGTTTTACCTTACCGAATGACACTTCACCGTCGATTTCAGAAACAACAGCAGGATTCGAAGGATTACGTGCTTCAAACAATTCGGTTACGCGGGGCAGACCACCTGTGATGTCACCCGACTTACCAATGGCTCTCGGGATTTTCACCAGGATTTCGCCTGCTTTAACTGTCGCACCTTCTTCAATGCTAAGGTGTGATCCGACAGGCAGGTTATAGGTCTTCAGCATCTTGTCGTTCTTATCCCTGATTTCGATACCGGGGTTCTTGGTACGGTCCCTGGTTTCAGTGATAACCTTTTCACGGTATCCGGTTACTTCGTCGGATTCTTCCTTATAGGTAATCCCTTCGATTACGCTTTCGAAAGCTACAACACCGGGTACTTCAGAGATAATTACTGCATTATAGGGGTCCCATTCGCAAAGGAGATCGCCCTTATTTACCTCGGCACCTGCTTTTACAAACAGTTTGGCACCGTAAGGAATATTATTTGTCGTCAGCGCTATGCCGGTTTTCTTATCCACAATGCGGATTTCAGCCAGACGGCCGATTACGATATCCGATTTGCTTCCGTCAGCTTCAGTGCGCTCAACAATCCTGAGTTCGTCAATTTCTACAAGTCCGTTATACCTTGCCACAATCCTTGATTCGGTTGCTATACTCATAGCGGTACCTCCAACGTGGAATGTACGCAGCGTAAGCTGTGTACCCGGCTCACCGATTGACTGTGCTGCAATTACGCCCACTGCCTCACCGTTCTGAACCATACGGCTTGTAGCGAGGTTACGGCCATAACATTTTGCACAAACCCCTTTGCGTGATTCGCAGGTAAGCACTGACCTGATTTCCATCTGTTCGATGGGAGAATCATCAATAGTGCGGGCAATTTCTTCATTGATTTCATCACCTGAAGAAACGATGAGTTCTCCTGTAAGAGGATGATATACATCGTGAACCGCAGTACGTCCAAGTATTCTTTCATACAGTGATTCAACAACTTCTTCGTTATTCTTGATTGCTGTAGCAACCAGTCCGCGCAGTGTTCCGCAATCCTCTTCGCTGATGATCACGTCCTGTGAAACGTCAACAAGGCGTCGGGTCAGATAACCGGCGTCAGCTGTCTTAAGAGCCGTATCGGCCAAACCCTTACGGGCACCGTGGGTGGATATGAAGTATTCAAGAACCGAAAGGCCTTCTTTAAAGTTGGCAAGAATCGGGTTTTCGATAATTTCTGATCCGGTTGAACCTGATTTCTGTGGTTTAGCCATAAGACCCCTCATACCTGAAAGCTGGCGGATCTGCTCTTTAGATCCACGGGCGCCTGAGTCAAGCATCATGTAAACCGGGTTGAATCCCTGCTTGTCAGTCGACAGACGTTTCATCAAAGTCTGTGTAAGCTTGGCATTGGTATGTGTCCAAATGTCGATGATCTGGTTGTAGCGTTCGTTGTTTGTGATGAATCCCATGTTATAGTTATTCAGCACTTCATCAACCTGCTCATAACCTTCGTTCATGAGTTCTTCCTTTTCCTGCGGAACAATCACGTCGTCGAGGTTGAATGAAAGACCACCGCGGAATGCCATCTGGAAGCCCAGTTCCTTGATAGAATCGAGGAAGTGTGCTGTCTGTGCAGTTCCGGTTTTCTTCAGCACATTGCTGATGATGTCGCGCAATGATTTCTTGGTAAGAATTTCATTGATATAACCTACTTCTTTGGGAACCACTTCATTGAAAAGTACGCGTCCAACAGTGGTTTCTATGATCTTCTTTTCGGGAATACCATTGGAATGATCCATGATCCTGACCTTAATGTTGGCATGAAGGTCAACACGTTTTTCATTATAAGCAATGATCACCTCTTCGGGTGAGTAAAACGCACTTCCTTCGCCGCGAACCTTCTCGTCAGCCGTGCTCTTTCTTGATTTGGTCATATAATACAAACCAAGAACCATGTCCTGCGAAGGAACATTGATAGGCGCACCGTTAGCGGGGTTCAGAATATTGTGTGATGCAAGCATCAGGATCTGAGCTTCAAGCACTGCAGCATTACCCAGGGGAAGGTGAACAGCCATCTGGTCACCGTCGAAGTCGGCGTTGAAAGCCGTACATACAAGCGGGTGGAGCTGAATAGCTTTACCTTCGATAAGTTTAGGCTGGAAAGCCTGGATACCGAGCCTGTGCAGCGTAGGAGCACGATTCAGCAGAACCGGGTGGCCCTTCAGCACGTTTTCAAGGATATCCCATACAACGGGATCCTTGCGATCCACTATTTTCTTTGCTGATTTTACAGTCTTAACAATACCTCTTTCGATCAGTTTGCGGATGATGAACGGCTTGTATAATTCAGCCGCCATTTCCTTGGGCAGACCGGTTTCATGAAGCTGCAGTTCGGGACCAACAACGATAACCGAACGGGCAGAATAGTCAACACGTTTACCGAGCAGGTTCTGACGGAAACGACCCTGTTTACCTTTTAAGCTGTCGCTCAAAGATTTCAGCGGACGGTTTGCATCAGTCTTTACCGCATTGGATTTCCTTGAATTATCAAAGAGTGAATCCACTGCTTCCTGGAGCATACGCTTTTCATTGCGAAGAATGACTTCAGGAGCCTTGATTTCGATAAGCCTTTTCAGACGGTTATTGCGGATGATCACCCTCCTGTAAAGGTCATTCAGGTCGGAGGTAGCAAAACGGCCGCCATCCAGGGGAACAAGAGGCCTTAATTCAGGCGGTATAACCGGAATAACTTTCAGGATCATCCACTCGGGGTGATTGATTCCTTTTGATGCGCGGAACGCTTCAACAACCTGGAGTCTCTTCAGCGCTTCGTTCTTACGCTGTTGTGACGTTTCGGTGTTGGCTTTATGGCGCAGGTCATAGGAAAGAGTGTCAAGATCGAGACGCTGAAGCAGAGCATACAGCGCGTCGGCACCCATATTGGCAATGAATTTATCCGGATGTCCGTCATCGAGCAACTGATTTTCCTTAGGAAGAGACTCCATTATATCAAGGTATTCCTCTTCAGTAAGGAAATCGAGATACTGAACGCCGTCATTGGCTTTAATACCCGGGTTAATCACCACGTAACGCTCGTAATAAATGATGCTGTCGAGTTTCTTCGACGGCAGTCCGAGCAGGTATCCTATCTTATTGGGCAGAGTGCGGAAATACCAGATATGAGCCACGGGAACAACAAGTGAGATATGGCCCATTCTTTCGCGGCGCACCTTCTTTTCAGTAACCTCAACACCGCAACGGTCGCATACGATACCCTTATAACGTATTCTCTTATATTTTCCACAGTGACATTCATAATCCTTAACAGGGCCGAATATTCGTTCACAGAACAAACCGTCACGCTCGGGCTTGTAAGTCCTGTAGTTGATTGTTTCGGGTTTCAGTACCTCACCGCTTGAACGCTCAAGGATTTCCTCGGGGGAAGCAAGACTGATGGATATTTTGGAGAAACTCGATTTTACTTTTGTGTCCCTTCTGAATGACATATATAATTTCCTTATTTACAGTTAAAAACAATCTGAAAAACTTCAAAGCTTTATTTAAACAAGGTTTATGCTTAAACCAAGTCCTCTGAGCTCGTGAAGCAGAACGTTCAGTGATTCTGGAATACCCGGTACAGGCAGAGGTTCGCCCTTTACAAGCGATTCATAAGCCTTGGCTCTTCCTACCACATCATCCGATTTGATGGTCAGGATTTCCTGGAGGATATTGGCTGCACCGAATGCCTCGAGTGCCCAAACTTCCATTTCTCCGAAACGCTGACCTCCGAACTGAGCCTTACCGCCTAACGGCTGCTGAGTGATCAGCGAGTAAGGTCCTATTGAACGGGCGTGCATCTTGTCGTCAACCATATGTCCCAGTTTGATCATATAAATGATACCCACTGTGGCAGGCTGGTCAAAACGGTCACCTGTGCCGCCGTCAAAGAGGTAGGTTTTACCGAAACGCGGGATTCCGGCTTTTTCAGTATACTGTGCAATCTGTTCTATCGAAGCACCGTCGAAGATAGGGGAAGCAAACTTCACACCCATTCTCTTACCGGCCCATCCCAGAACAGTTTCGTAAATCTGGCCCAGGTTCATACGTGAAGGCACACCAAGCGGGTTCAACACGATGTCAACCGGGGTTCCGTCTTCAAGGAACGGCATGTCTTCAGCACGTACAATACGGGAGATGATACCCTTATTTCCGTGGCGACCTGCCATTTTATCACCCACCTTTACCTTACGTTTCTGTGCAACGTAAACTTTGGCAAGCTGAACAATACCTGCAGGAAGCTCATCACCGATTGTGATGCTGTACTTCTTGCGCTTGTAAATGGCATCTACTTCCTTGAATTTGATAATATAGTTATGGATGAGGGTCTTGATAATTTCATTCTTATCTTTATCCGTTGTCCATTTATTCGGATTGATGTTCTGGAAATCGATATCCTGAAGCACTTTCAGGGTAAACTTGGCACCGCGGGGGATCACATCTACATTATAGTAGTCTTTAACACCCTGCGATGTCTTTCCGTTCACAACAATAAAGAGCTTATCGATCAGCTTGGCCTTCAGCTCGTTCGAATTCCTTTCGAATTCTTCTTCGATCTTGTCGAGGATCGGCTTTGTAGAAGTCTTCAGCTTCTTGTCCTTCACTGAACGTGAGAACAATTTCTTATCAATAACAACACCCTGTAATGAAGGGGGTGCCTTAAGCGAAGCGTCCTTCACATCGCCGGCCTTATCGCCGAAGATGGCCCTGAGGAGTTTTTCTTCAGGTGAAGGATCGGATTCACCCTTAGGTGTAATCTTGCCAATCAGGATATCGCCCGGGTTAACTTCAGCACCGATGCGGATCAGACCGTTTTCATCGAGGTTCTTTGTAGCCTCTTCGCTCACATTGGGAATATCAGCTGTAAGTTCTTCAAGACCGCGTTTGGTGTCGCGAACTTCGAGCATGTATTCATCGATATGGATGGATGTGAAAAGGTCTTCGCGAACCACTCTTTCGGAGATCACGATAGCATCCTCAAAGTTGTATCCTTTCCAGGGCATGAAGGCAACCATCAGGTTTCTTCCGAGAGCAAGCTCGCCCTGGCTGGTTGAATATCCTTCGGTAAGGATCTGGCCTTTTGTAATCTTATCACCTTTCTGAACGATCGGTTTAAGATTTATACAGGTATTCTGATTGGTTTTCCTGTATTTCAACAGTTTATATCTGCGGGTGTCCCCGTCGAAATTCACAAATTTCTCATCTTCGGTCATTACGTAGCGGATCACCACTTCGTTTGAATCAACATATTCCACCACGCCGTCAGCTTCGGCAACGAGGAGGAAACGTGAATCGCGGACCACTCCGTGCTCAATTCCGGTTCCTACAACAGGAGCTTCGGGATTGATAAGCGGAACAGCCTGGCGCATCATGTTTGATCCCATCAGTGCACGGTTGGCATCATCATGTTCGAGGAACGGGATTAATGAAGCCGCAATTGATGCAATCTGGTTGGGAGCTACGTCCATCAGGTTGATTTCATGAGCGTCTGAAAGCGGATAGTCGGCATTGTAGCGAGCTTTCACCTTCGGATTTTCGAATTCACCTGAAGTCTTGATTGGCGCATTGGCCTGAGCGATAACCTTGGCTTCCTCTTCTTCCGCGCTAAGCCAGATAATGCCTTCGTCACTCAGATCCACTGTACCCTCATTAACCTTGCGGTAAGGGGTTTCGATGAAACCGAGCGAGTTAATCTTGGCATATACGCAGAGGGATGATATAAGACCGATATTCGGACCTTCGGGTGTTTCAATAGGGCAGAGGCGGCCGTAATGCGTGTAATGAACGTCACGGACTTCGAATCCGGCGCGTTCTCTTGAGAGACCACCGGGTCCGAGTGCTGAAAGCCTGCGTTTGTGGGTAATTTCAGCAAGCGGGTTCGTCTGGTCCATGAACTGCGAAAGCTGGTTGGTACCGAAGAACGAGTTAATCACCGACGACAGCGTCTTGGAATTGATCAGGTCGATTGGTGTGAATACTTCGTTATCGCGTACATTCATTCTTTCACGGATGGTTCGTGCCATACGGGCAAGACCTACACCAAACTGTGATGCAAGTTGTTCGCCAACAGTGCGTACTCTACGGTTGCTTAAATGGTCGATATCGTCCACATCAGCCTTTGAGTTAATCAGCTCAATAAGATATTTGATAATGCGAATAATGTCTTCCTTGGTAAGCACCTTGGTATCCATGGCAGTTTCCAGGTTAAGCTTTTTGTTAATCCTGTAGCGGCCAACTTCACCAAGATCATATCTCTTATCGGAGAAGAAAAGCTTATCGATCACGTCGCGGGCAGTGGCTTCGTCGGGCGGCTCACTGTTACGCAACTGGCGATAAATATGGAGAACAGCTTCTTTTTCCGAGTTACAAGGGTCTTTTTGTAATGTGTTGTAAATTATCTCGAAGTCGGTAAGGTTCTGTCCTTCTTTATGCAGCAGGATGGCCTTTGTGCCTGAATCAATAATGGCATCAATATGCTCATCGAGCAGCACGGTTTCACGATCGATAATGATTTCATTACGTTCGATTGAAACCACTTCACCGGTATCCTCATCCACGAAGTCTTCAACCCAGGATTTAAGAACACGGGCGGCCAGTTTTCTTCCGACCAGTTTTTTCAAAGCAGTTTTAGAAACCTTAATCTCATCAGCGAGATCGAAGATTTCAAGGATATCTTTATCACTTTCGAATCCAATGGCTCTAAGCAGAGTGGTAACGGGAAGCTTTTTCTTACGGTCGATATAAGCATACATTACGTTGTTTATATCGGTTGCAAACTCAATCCATGATCCTTTAAAAGGAATGATCCTGGCTGAATAAAGCTTTGTTCCGTTAGCATGGATGCTCTGTCCGAAGAACACACCGGGGGAACGGTGCAGCTGTGAAACAACAACACGTTCGGCACCGTTGATAACGAATAACCCGCGCTCGGTCATATACGGAATGGTACCCAGGTAAACGTCCTGGATCACCGTATCAAAGTCCTCGTGCTCCGGATCGGTGCAGTATAACTTGAGTTTTGCCTTCAGCGGTACGCTGTAGGTCAAACCTCGTTCAATACATTCTTCTATCGAATAACGTGGCGGATCAACAAAGTAATCCATAAACTCCAGGACAAAGTTGTTCCTGGTATCAGTTATCGGGAAGTTTTCCTGGAAAACCTTAAAGAGCCCTTCATTTTTCCTGTTTTCAGGAGTGGTCTCAAGCTGGAAGAAGTCACGGAAGGACTTCAACTGGATCTCGAGAAAATCAGGATAGGACAGTTGGTTTTTGGTCCTGGCAAAACTGATTCTTTCTGTATTTAATTTGGTCATTATGTTGTAGATAAAAAATGTTGAACTAAAGTTGTGAGAATGACAAAAAGGTCTAATCCCGACGTATCGGGATTAAACCTAAATGATATCATTACGTGTGTTAACTTTATTTAAGTTCAACGTCGGCTCCGGCTTCTACTAATTGAGCTTTTATCGATTCAGCTTCTTCTTTCGAAACATTTTCCTTTATTGCAACCGGGGCTTTGTCAACAAGTTCTTTTGCTTCCTTAAGTCCCAGGTTGGTAATGTCCTTAACCAATTTTACAATCTGAAGTTTGGCTCCACCCGGATGGTTCATGAAAACGTTATAGGTTGATTTCTCTTCAGCCTTAGCGCCTTCAGCACTGCCGGCGGCAGGACCTGCAACTGCAACTGCTGTAGCTGCGGGTTCAATACCATACTCATCTTTTAATATCTTGGCTAATTCGTTAACCTCTTTAACAGTCAAGTTAACCAATTGTTCTGCGAAAGCTTTCAAATCTGCCATTTTAATTTGTTGTTTATTTGTTATAATTATTCTTTTTCACTAAGTGTTTTTACTATTCCAGCCAGTTTATTTCCGCCTGACTGTAAACCGGAGATGACGTTGCGTGCGGGCGACTGCAGAAGCAGTATGATATCGCCAACAAGTTCCTCCTTAGACTTAATACTTGACAATGCATCGAGCTGATCATCGCCAACGTAAATGGATTCCTCTACATAAGCAGCTTTGAGAACGGGTTTCTTGTTTGTTTTACGAAACTCCTTAATCAGTTTTGCCGGGCCGTTATTCTTGTCTGTTATCATGATGGAGCTTGAATTCTCCAGTGAAGAGTACAGACCTTCATATTTGCCGTCAAATTTCTCCAAAGCTTTTTTAAGCAGGGTATTTTTAACCACAACCAGTTTGATATCCCTTTCGAAGCAGGCTCTTCTCAGTTTGCTTGTGGTTTCGGCATTCAGATCCGAAATGTCAGCAACATAGAAATGCTTTGCATTACTGATGGAATCAGTCAGGTCGTTGATTATCCTGTTTTTTTCGTCCCTATTCATCGAATTTTGGTCTTTAAATTATTCGTCGAATGCTTTGGCATCGACTTTAATTCCGGGGCTCATCGTAGTGGAAAGATAAATGCTGCGGATATAAGAACCCTTTGCAGCAGCCGGTTTCAGTTTAACGAGAGTGTGTAAAAACTCCCTTGCATTTTCAGCAATCTGATCGGCCGAGAAAGAGGCTTTTCCGATGGATGTATGAACGATTCCGGCTTTGTCAACCTTGAAATCGATTTTACCCATCTTTACTTCCTTAACAGCTTTACCAACTTCCATAGTTACAGTACCGCTCTTGGGGTTCGGCATAAGTCCGCGGGGTCCGAGGATCTTACCTAATTTACCGATTTTTCCCATTACAGCAGGCATGGTGATAATGACGTCAACGTCTGTCCAGCCACCCTGGATCTTTTCGACATAATTATCAAGGCCAATGAAATCAGCACCTGCTGCCTTTGCTTCTTCTTCCTTATCAGGAGTGCAAAGCACAAGTACCCTGATTTGCTTACCGGTTCCATGGGGTAGCGTAACCACGCCCCTAACCATCTGATTGGCTTTTTTAGGATCGATACCCAGCCGAACGTCTATATCCACCGAAGCATCGAATTTCACAGTAGTGACTTCTTTCACCAGTGATGTTGCTTCCGACAGTTTATATTGTTTGGCAGGCTCAATTTTTGCTAAAGCCAGTTTTCTGTTCTTAGTTAAATTTGCCATGTTTATCCGGAAATAAAATTACTTTTTAAATGGGGCATCGCCTTTTACTGTGATACCCATACTGCGGGCTGTACCGGCAACCATTGACATTGCTGAATCGACAGTGAAACAGTTAAGATCACTCATTTTGTCTTCAGCAATAGCTCTAACCTGTTCCCAGGTAACAGAAGCCACCTTATTGCGGTTAGGCTCAGCCGAACCACTTTTTGTTTTGGAGACTTCCAGGAGCTGTACGGCCACCGGGGGAGTCTTAACGATAAATTCAAATGACTTATCGCTGTACACTGTAATCACAACCGGAAGCAGTTTTCCAGCTTTATCCTGGGTGCGGGCGTTGAACTGTTTACAGAATTCCATAATGTTCACACCTTTTGAACCCAGAGCCGGTCCTACTGGCGGTGATGGATTTGCAGCACCTCCCTTGATCTGCAGTTTAATTAATCCAGCAACCTCTTTTGCCATAATTTACTTGTTTCTGATTAATATAGTTGAAATACACGCCGGGATGATTAATCAGGAAGCATTAAGAAATTCATAATCATCCTCCACGTATTTTATAATTCCGTTTATTCTTTTTCTACCTGCATAAAACTCAATTCGAGCGGTGTTTTTCTTCCGAATATCTTCACCATTACCTTGAGTTTCTTCTTTTCTTCATTAACTTCTTCAATAACACCGGTAAAGCTGTTAAAGGGTCCGTCAATTACCTTCACTGATTCGCCCACATAAAAGGGTACGTTCAGTTCTTCATCAGTTTCAGCCAGTTCATCCACTTTGCCTAGGATACGGTTCACCTCTGAAGTTCTGAGTGGAATCGGAAGCTCATCACCTTTTGACCCGAGGAAGCCGATCACGTGAGTAATATTTTTAAGGATATGAGGTATTTCACCGATAAGGGCGGCTTCAATGAGCACATACCCCGGGAAGTAACTTCTTTCCTTGCTGATTTTTTTACCGTTCCTGATCTGGTAAACCTTTTCCTGCGGGATTAACACCTGTGAAACAAATTCCTGCAGATTCAACCGGGTTATTTCACTTTCGATGTATTCCTTGACTTTCTTTTCCTTACCACCAATGGCACGGAGAACATACCATTTTTTATCGTGTTCTTCCATATCGCCGGCTTTCGTGTTTTAATTATTAGGTGAAAAGATTATAAATAGCGCTCATCATGTTCTTAAAGATAAGATCCATAGAGGCTACAACCAGGGCGATAATTATCGATGATACCATAACAAGAATCGCGCTACCCTGTAATTCCTTCCATGAAGGCCAGGTTACTTTGTGCATCAATTCGTTATAGCAATCCTGAATATAATTTGTTATACTTTTCATAATCTTTTCATTTGGCACGGGAGGAGCGACTCGAACGCCCGACACCTGGTTTTGGAGACCAGTGCTCTACCAACTGAGCTACACCCGTAGGCCATAAACAGATAAATCCGTCATCCTCTTCAGATGGCGAATTCATCCGTTCAGTTTGTTAATTATTTAATTAAGAAATAATCTTTGTTACCTGACCGGCACCTACTGTACGGCCACCTTCGCGGATTGCAAACTGCAAACCTACGTTAAGAGCAACCGGGTAGATCAGATCTACAACAATGTGAACATTATCACCGGGCATGATCATTTCAGTTCCTTCAGGAAGCGTAATTTCACCGGTAATATCCAGTGTGCGCAGATAGAACTGCGGCCTGTACTGATTATGGAACGGTGTATGACGGCCACCTTCTTCTTTCTTCAGGATATACACACTGGCTTCGAATTTAGTGTGCGGAGTGATGGAACCCGGTTTGGCAAGTACCATTCCCCTCTTGATTTCTTTCTTGTCAACACCACGCAGAAGAAGACCAACGTTATCACCGGCTTCACCGTCATCAAGAATCTTACGGAACATTTCAACTCCGGTAACAACTGATTTTCTCTTTTCAGCGCCGAGACCAACGAGTTCAACCTCATCATTGGTATGAACAACACCGGTTTCGATTCTTCCTGTTGCTACAGTACCACGACCTGTGATGGAAAATACGTCTTCAACAGGCATCAGGAAAGGTTTATCTTTATCACGCGGAGGCAGAGGAATATACTCATCAACAGCTTTCATCAGCTCGGTAACTTTTTCTTCCCACTTGGGTTCGCCATTCAATGCACCGAGGGCTGATCCGTGGATAATAGGAGCGTTGTCACCGTCGAATTTGTAGAAGGTAAGCAGGTCCCTGATTTCCATATCAACCAGTTCGATGATCTCAGGATCTTCAACCATGTCAACCTTGTTGATGAAAACAACAATCTTAGGTACGTTTACCTGGCGGGCCAGCAGAACGTGCTCACGTGTCTGAGGCATAGGACCGTCGGTCGCAGCCACAACAAGGATAGCACCGTCCATCTGGGCAGCACCGGTAACCATATTCTTAATATAGTCAGCGTGGCCGGGGCAGTCAACGTGTGCATAGTGCCGGTTTACTGTTTGATACTCGATGTGAGCCGTATTGATAGTAATACCCCTTTCTTTTTCTTCGGGAGCATTATCAATCGAATCAAAGGAACGGAAACTAGCAAATCCTTGTTTTTCAAGAACTTTAGTGATTGCTGCAGTTAAAGTGGTTTTTCCATGGTCAACGTGACCAATCGTTCCAATGTTAACGTGTGGTTTCGACCTTTCGAATTTTTCCTTAGCCATGATTTGAATATTTGATAGTTATTGTTCGATATTAAAATTCATACACTTTTGAGCCAATGACGGGAATTGAACCCGTGACCTCTTCCTTACCAAGGAAACGCTCTACCATCTGAGCTACATCGGCTTTTATCCGCCGAAGCCTTGGCGAAGGCGGACGTTTCCACTTTGCCAATCCTCCGGTTCTTCCGACCCGCCTTCGCTAAAGCTTCGGACGGGTGAGAGCGGGAGACGAGACTCGAACCCGCGGCCCTAACCTTGGAAGGGTTATGCTCTACCAACTGAGCTACTCCCGCATAAAAAATTTCCGATTTTCGATTGTTGATTTCCGATTGACCTGGAGGGAACACAATCTGAAATCGTAAATCTCTAAATCAAAAATCCTTTTGTGGGGAGAGCAGGATTCGAACCTACGAAGGCATCAGCCAGCAGATTTACAGTCTGCCCCAGTTGGCCACTTTGGTATCTCCCCCTTCACAAATAAACCGGTCACCCGGTCTATGTTGAAATTAAAAACCTAAAAAAAGAACAAAGCAATTTTTTTGCGAGCCGATGGAGGGATTCGAACCCCCGACCAGCTGATTACAAATCAGCTGCTCTGGCCAACTGAGCTACATCGGCAATACCCTCCAAAATCGGTTCGCAAATGTATAACAATTTATTAATATCACAAAAATTATTTTTCTTTTTATATCCCGCGCAGTTTTTCCTTATGTTTAAGGATTTGCTGCTTCAACGCATCAACTGCAATATCGGTGGATTCCTCAAATGATTTGGTCTTTTTTTCTGCGAAAAGTTCTCCGCCGGGAATATATAATTTGATTTCAGTGATTTTATTCTCCAGATCCGGTGTGTTTTCCAGTTTCAGGTACACTTCGGCATTAATAATATCATCGAAGTAACGGGCCAGTTTGCTTACTTTCTTCTCAATGAATTCTTCAAGTTTTGAATCGGCATCAAAACGTACTGCGTTAATTCTGATATTCATGACTGTTCCTCCTAAATGGTTTATGCTCTGGGATGAGCTTGTTTATATACTGATTTTAACTTCTCAAAAGTATTATGAGTGTACACCTCGGTGGCCGACAAATTCGCATGCCCCAGCAATTCTTTGATGGCATTCAGATCGGCCCCGTGATTCAACATGTGTGTGGCAAATGTGTGCCGCAGCACATGAGGACTCTTTTTATCGGATGTAGTCACCAGGGTAAGATAATTCCTTACAACCCGGTATACCAGCCGCGGATACATTTTTACGCCCTTAGCGGTGACAAAAAACCATTCACCTTCCGGGGCCATTGTTGACCTGGCTTCCGAATACTGCTGAAGAACATCCGAAAACAACCGGCTGAAGGGTATGATCCGTTCTTTGTTTCTCTTGCCGAGAACCTTAATTGTTTCCTTGGAAAAATCGATGTCGGATACTTTCAGGTTGATCAGTTCCGATATACGCATTCCCGTATTATAAAAAGTTTCAATTATAGTACGGTTACGCAAACCCGTATAACCGCCCTCAAAACCGGTGTCATCAAGCAAATGATCCATTTCATTTTCCTTAACAAAAGCGGGAAGCTTCTTTTCCGATTTGGGCGACAATACCTTATTCACCGGATTGTTTGTAACAATCCCTTCTTTCATAAGGTATCTGAAATATGTTTTTAATGCTGATATCTTCCGGTTCACAGAACGGGCCGAGTGACCCGTTTCCATCAATTCTATGATCCAGTTCCGGATTTGCCGGTGATCTATCACCGACTCATGTTGATCATGCGTATAATTACAGAAAACACAAAACTGTTCCAGATCTTTTTTATAAGACTGAACAGTGTGTGGAGAATATTGTCGTATGTACTGGATATACTGTAAAAAATCTCCGAAATGCCTCATGATACGGGATAATTAGTGGCTGATAAGGATACTTTGGATTATCCCGGAAAAAGAAACCTATTCTTCTGCCTGCTGCAAATGCTGCACGTAAATTGCTTTTTTTACGATTTCACGCTTGCGCATGGACGGCTTTACAAATGCCTGTCTTGACCTTAACTCCTTTACAACACCGGTTTTTTCAAATTTACGTTTGAATTTTTTAAGTGCTCTTTCAATGTTTTCGCCTTCCTTAATAGGTACAATGATCATACTTGTTTTTTTTAATTGAGCCGCAAATTTATGATTTTGCGTCTTATCTACCAAATTTTGATACTAAAAAATTAACTAACAGGAATCCAAAATAATAACCTTTGATCAGCCAGCTATTGTTTCTGATTAAATTTACTAAAAATTAAAACAACCAGAATGCCTTTGATGTTAAAAGAAATTAAAAATCAGGGAGTTTTTTAACAAATCATACATGCTGGATTAGAAAAAAAATAACCGCAAAGGTTTAGTTAACCTGAATATAGTTTCTGTAATATTCCGTTTCAAAATTAAATTCATTATAAGAAACCTACGGTTTGACGCAAAGAACGCAAAGGCTCAAACCTACGGTTTGAGAAAACCAAAACCGAAGGTTTTGGCACTTTGCGTACTCTGTGAAAACCGTAGGTTTCTTACGGACGGCGTAACGATAATTGCCACGATTTAATAACCTTCAACCTTGTTCAAAGCTTGATAACTCCTTTGCGTTAAATTCTTTTTCAAGGTTTTATATAATACTTCACTTTTTCATATTGCTCCCTGGTCAGCAATCCGTTCTTCACAAGCTCTTCACCCGATTTTATTTCTTTTACCTGTTCCCTGTACCTGATAATGCCTTTTGCCGCATAGGACTTAATGTAAGGATGCCGGGCAAGATCTTTTTCGGTGGCCGTGTTCAAAATTAATCGCTTAATTAATGAGGTATCGGCATAAAAATTCTTCCCTGCTATCTCAGGCACGCTGTCGGGCATCCCGTACACTTCTTTTAACTGTTCCACATTGCAGAAACCTCCTAGCAAAAGCCTGTATTTTATGATCCGGCCGGCCAGGACGGGGCCTATTCCCTTCACTTTCAAAAGCGAAATAGAATCTGCCCTGTTGATGTCCGCTGACAATAGTGGTTCCGGTTTTATATTTTGTCCGGTATTACTTATTATTATATAAGGTTTAAGCCGGTTCACCATAAACGGCGAGATACCATATATTTTATTCAAGTCCTCAGGCGTTCTGAAACGGCCGCCCTTCTGCCTGTAATGTTCGACAGTCCGGATGACCCTGGTTTCGAAACCCAGTCGTTTCATTTCTACTGCTGTCACAGTATTCGGATCAAAGGGAAATAATTCAGCATTTTCTCCTTCATCATAAACGGTTTCAGGATAATCAGCGTTTTCTATCCCTGTAGTTTTTTTATTAGTGTCACGTTTCTGGGTAAGGCCTTGTTCAAACAAGTCAAGTTGCCTCAGAAACGCAGTGTCTGTCACCTGTTTTTGACGGGGAACCCGAAAAGTAAACCAGGCCTGGACAGCCAGGATAATGAAAATAACTATAAAAAGGACAAACACTCCTTTTCTTTCGCCGGAGGACAGCGAGAGCAGGTTACGCAATTTTTCTTTCATATTTCGTCAGAACGGATATCCGATGCCGAATTTGAAATGCAGATCGCCGAAATCGAAGTTGTGAAACGGATTAGTCCATCTCTCTCCGTCGGTAAATGAAGGATCTCTCAACCTTAAACCAATATCCACCCGTAACAGGAAAAAAGAAAAGTCAAAACGGAATCCCAACCCTGAAGCAACGGCTATCTCTTTATAAAAGCGGTTCCAGCTGAATTCTGCGTTTGGCTTCTCAGGATCCTTTTTCATATTCCATACGTTCCCGGCGTCTAAAAATAAGGCGCTTTCTATCTTCCATATAAGCTTAAACCGGTATTCAATATTGCCTTCCAGTTTTATATCCCCATTCCTGTTCGGGAAATAAAACAATGAGTCAGAAGTTTTATCCACGTAAGAACCCGGTCCCAGGTCCCTTGTGCCCCAAGCTCTCATGCTGTTTGGCCCGCCCGAGAAATACTTCTTTTCATATGGCAGAGCGTTTGAATTTCCATATGGAACCCCGGCCCCTGCAAAAACACGCATCACAACTCTGTTTTGCCTGTCGATTACATTGTAATACCTGAGATCAACATCTCCAAGGATATACTGAAAATAAGGAACATTAAACAACCGGTAGGTGCTGCTGTCATTCTGATGGTTGAAACCGTTGTTTGCCAGGTGCAGGAAAAAAGCAGCCGATTCAAGGTTTACCCTGGTAAACACAAAATTCCTGCTTTTGCCAAGAGTTTGATTATTTAATTCAAGGGTATACCGTATATCGTTGATGACATGGTTCTCGAAACTGTAAGCAAGTGGTGAATTGGTGATAAAGTCCTGTAGTTCTTTGCTGAAATTAATTTTGTATATCCTTATATAATTCAGTTCTATCGGATAAAAGGTATGACTCAGGTAGGGTGTTGAGTTCCATTTATAATAGAATGATGCGTTGGCTATCGAACGGGTATAGTCGGGGCGAGATTGGTAATTGATGGAGGCCGCAATGGACGTTTTGGGAGCATATCGTTTTACAAATCCCTCAAAACGGAATGGGGCAAAGAACTTCGGGAAGACAATATTTGATGAGATACCAAACTCCCTCATGCTCTTGTATTGTCCGTTCGTCTGGTTCTTAAGCGATTCAAGTGCACCGGTAAACCTCATATTCAGCACTTCAGCACCCCTGAATAAATTAAAATTGGAATACACAAGACTTCCCCTGGCCCCGAGGTCGCCGGAGGAATTGGTACCGGCAATTTCAAACTGCAGAGATTGCAGTTTCTTCTGCGTAAGCTCAATCCTGCAATCCAGGTACCTGTCATTTCCGAAACCTGAGATACTGTCAGCTTCCTTGAACGTAATGTTTGTAAATCGCACAATGCTCAGGTTTGAAAGATTCCTGTAAGTCCTGTTCACATCACTCAGCTTGTAATATTCACCGGGCAGAATGTAATTCCTGCTCATTATGGCGTTTGGCTTGAGATTCGGTCGGCCCGGTGTCAGAAAATAAACATTCTTTACAAATGCCGTATCGTTTATTTTTTTGTTGTTTCCAAAATTGTCGGCAAAATCCGGAAATACCTGCACTTCGCGGATCCTGTACTTTGGATGGGGCCTTATTTTTGTATGCGGATCTGGTTCGCCTGCGATGTATTCCTTTACATGCATTGTCAGTCCGACACTGTCAGTGAGTGAATTGGTGACGGCCTCATAAAAGATATATTCTTTTGAAAAATTAAAATAGCCTTTTTCTTTCAGCAACGATTCAATTCTTGTGCGCTCGAGTCCCAGCTTGTCCTTATTAAAAACTATATTTTTATGGAGAATCGAATTGACCGTATCGGCCAGAATGATCGGTGCCAGTGCGGTATCTTCAAAAACATACCTGATCGTTCGGATCCTGTATGGTTTTCCGTATTCAATCCGGTAAAGCACTGAAGCATTTTTACGGTGAAAGCGAACGGTATCTTTTACCAAAGAATTGTTATATCCCTTATTGGACAGAAACTGTTTCAACTGGTCAACACTGGTTTTTGTGAGGGTGGAATCAAAGATGACAGGTTCTTCGCCGATTTTTCTGAGCCAGTTATGAGGCCATTTTTCTTTTGCCGGATTGGAAAGATTATAAAGAAAGAGATAAAGCCGTATTCCCAACATCCTTTTATTTGGATTCTGCAGAACATAACCCTGTAATTCTTCCTGGGTTATATCCGACTTCTGACGGGTTTCTATCCTGTTTCGGCTCAGAAGGTAATCGCCTTTCGGAACATACCTGGCCTGTGAACATCCGGTTAAAACAATGACAGACAGGACAGGCAATCCTGCACTGAAAACACGGTGAAGCAAAAATGCAATTCGTTTTTGAAACATCGGAAAATTCCGCTTTGCCCGGATGTTTTTACCGGTATGACAAATATAACTGTATTCAATAAAAAGTGTTTAACAATTTATTAGTCTCAAATCGAAATCCCCAATCCTGTAGAATCGTAAATCGTAAATCGTAAATTCCCTTTGAATTTGATACCTTTAATCCCAAATTAAACGGTTTCATGCTGAGTAAAAACCGAATGAGACATTTGAATTCCCTGAAAATCAAAAAATTCAGGGAAAGCAGCGGGCAGTTTGTCATTGAGGGCGATAAAATTGTAAGGGATCTTCTTCACCGCTCGGATCTGCAGGTTGAATGGCTTTGTGCTACTTCCGAATGGCTTTGTATTAACCGTGATATCCTGTCAGACCGCGTAAAAGAAGTAAACGAAGCCGGTGCGGAAGAACTTTCGCGAATATCATCATTTGAAACCGCGCCTCCTGTTCTGGCCCTTATGAACATTCCGCAGTACCAGCCTGATTGGGATGAAATTCAAAGCACGGTTTCTTTAGGACTGGATACCATACAGGATCCGGGTAACCTGGGAACCATTATCCGAACAGCAAATTGGTTCGGTATAAAAAATATTCTGTGCAGCGAGCAATGTGCCGACTGCTATAATCCTAAGGTCATCCAGGCTTCAATGGGTGCGGTTATGAATGAAAAGATCCACTATGTGCCTCTTGAATCAGTACTTCAGAAATTCTCAAAAGAAGATTTCATGATTTACGGGACGTTTATGGAAGGAATACCCGTAAATGAAATTCAAGGCATTAAAAAAGGCATATTGCTTTTCGGTAATGAGAGCCGCGGGCTTTCACCGGGAATAGACAGGTTTGTTACAAAAAAAATTACAATACCGGCAGTAAATGATTCTGAATCGCATGTTGAATCACTCAATGTAGCTTCGGCAGTTGCTATAATCTGCTCCCGGCTTGTTCATAAATAAAACGGTGATCAGTAGTCGGTATTCGGTATTCAGTGTTCAGTGTTCATTCATGGGACCAATGCGACCTATGAGACCTATAGGACGGGAGGCATCCAGTATCCAGTATCCAATATCCAGTCACCAGTCACCAGTCACCAGTCACCAGTCACTATTCGATAATCGCTTAATCGTAAATCGTAAATCGTAAATCGTAAATCGGTAAATCAAACAGCACTTGTTATATTTGCTGAACAAAAACATTTCAACATGAAAACATCAATTCTTACTGCCCTTGTAGCATTTATGCTTGTGATGACCATCGGTTGCACAAATAAAAAGGCGGGTGTTGCCGACAACCAGCCGCCGGCCGATTCGGTTAAAAAAATGATCACCGCTAAAATTTACCTTAAACCCGGATTTGTAAACCAATTCATTAATGAAGCCAGGTTTATAATCGACAGTTCTAATATGGAACCGGGATGCGAAAGTTATATGCTGTATCAAAACCCTTACGATTCAACCAAGCTTATTTTTGTTGAAGTATGGAAAAACCAGGGTGCTGTTGATAATCATTTTTCAATGAGCTATTTCAAAGCTTTTGGACCCAAAACCAAGGAATGGCTGTCACAGGATACTGAATTGAACATTGTAAGCGTGGTTCCTTCGAAATAGAAATATATTCACCGTTTTTGGCGTTGAAGCGACTTTTCATTCTCACGGCACTGCTTCTTCTGAATGCAGGTTTGCTGATTTCACAGAACCTGAAAATTACAGGTATTGTAAGTGATTCAGCTTCATTGGAGCCTTTGATAGGCGCCACCGTTTATTTACAGGACGCTTCAACAGGAACAGTCACAAATACAGAGGGCTATTTCAGCCTTGACGCTGCAAAAGGCAGAATAGCCCTTACTTTCTCGTACATTGGTTACCGTACCATTCGAATAGATACTTTTATTACGACGGATAGCCGGCTCGATGTCAGGCTAAGTCAGGCTATCATCCGGTCAGGAGATGTAGTTATTTCAGCAAAAAATACATCTGCCTCAGCAAGCAACACAAAGACGGGGATGCTGGAACTGACTGCGAAAGATATTAAAAGCCTCCCGTCGTTTATGGGCGAAGCTGACCTGATCAGGGCGCTGCATTATTCACCGGGTATCCAAAGTTCAGGCGACGGAAATACCGGATTTTACGTTCGGGGCGGAAATGTAGACCAGAACCTGATCCTTCTTGATAATGCCCTTGTATATAATCCCTCGCATGTGCTGGGTTTCTTTTCCGTTTTCAATTCGGATATCATCAGTAATGCCACTCTAATCAAATCCGGGATCCCTCCCAATTATGGTGGCAGAATTTCATCGGTGCTTGCTGTAAAAACAATTGAAGGTGATTATGAAAAGCATCATGCACAAGGTACACTGGGACTCATTTATTCAAAAGCCTCCATTCAGGGCCCTCTTATAAAAAACAAACTTTCATATGTTGTTTCATTCAGAAAAAGTTATGTGAATGAAGTATTGAAGCCTCTTGCCGAAATGTTGATCAAGCCCGATTCAGGCGGAATACTGAACGGAAGCACCTATGGAATGTATGACTTTAATGCCAAAGTAAACGGCAAACTAACTTCTAAAGACCGGATCGGACTTAACTTTTACAAAGGAAGGGATAATTTTAACCTGAACCGGGAAGACATTCGCTATAAAACCAGGATCGGTTGGGGGAACACTCTCCTGTCACTGAACTGGAATCACATCAGCAATGACAGTACTTATTGGCAGAACACGCTCAGTTACAGCAAGTATGATTTCAGTTACAGTGCCGAACAGTTTATCATTTCAATGGATTTGTATTCATCTGTGAGCAACTGGAATTACAGGCTTGAGTATAACAGGCAGACGAAAAACCTGGGAACTTTAAGGGCAGGCTTTGAAGCAAAATACTACACGTTTGTACCTAACCGGTTCATGCTTACAATCAACCAGGTTGACCTGAATTACAGCACATACCAGGACCTTATGGCATTTGAAGGTGCTGCCTTTTTTTCATGGGAAAAGGATATTAATCCACTAATCAGGATAATGGCCGGCATCCGGTTAAACCATTACAGGCAACTGGGACCTTACAACCAGTATAATCTGAACGAGGGACAGATACAGGATACGGTAGTTTACGGAAACTTTAAAACTGTGAAATCATATTCCAATCCTGAACCCCGGCTGTCCATAAGGATCCGCACTTCTGATGCTTCATCTGTAAAAGCTTCTTATACACGTAATTACCAATATATACATGTGGCATCGGCGTCATCGGTTACAATGCCCTCTGATATCTGGATTCCAAGCACCTCGCATACGAAACCTCAATTCGGTGATCAGTTAACACTGGGTTACTACCGGAATATATTCAGGAATACAATTATCACATCAGTAGAGGCATATTATAAAAACCTGTGTAACCAGGTGGAATTATTGTATGGACTGGGTGCCTCATTGCAGGATGTCTCATTTGAAAACAGTCTCACAACCGGCAAGGGCTATGCAACAGGAATTGAGTTCTTTTTCCAGAAGCCGGCAGGTAAATTAACAGGAACAGTTGCTTATTCACTCGCATATTCACGAAGGCAATTTGATGAGATTAACTATGGAAATCCTTTTCCAGCCAAGTATGACAGAAGGCATGAGGCCAATTTCACGGCTTCATACAGGCTGAATCAAAAGTGGGATTTATCCATGGCCTTTATTTACGCTACCGGAAATGCTATAACAGTACCTGTGCAGATGTATATTTTCGACAACAATATCAACACCCAATACAGCGCTACAAACGGCTATCGCATGCCACCCTATCACCGGCTCGATGTGTCGGCAAATTTCCTGATAAAAAGAACGGAAAAATTTGAATCTTCGATGAATATATCTGTGCTTAACGTTTATAATCGCGCGAACCCGTTTCTTGTTTATTTTGATATACAAGGTGATATCGTAAATGAACACAGTTTATCGGTCAAGCCTAAACAGATTTCCATTCTCCCCGTCATGCCTTCCGTTTCCTGGAATTTTAAATTCTGAAGAACATGAAAACCATTATAAAATTAAGCTGTTTTGTTACTGTTTTATCACTGGTTCTGTCCTGTGAGAAGGAGCTGGATCTTTCATTTCCTGTTACTCCCTCACAAATGGTAATCGAGGGCTGGATTGAAAACGGAATGCCGGCCCAGGTAATTCTTTCGCATTCAGCGCCATATTTTTCAGCCATCGATTCAAACAATATCATTGATTTTAGTGAAACCCATGCCAAGGTTACGTTGTATTCCGGTTCAGATCATGAAATTTTGACGCTGAAGCCGAATCAGAGCTATTTTCCACCTTACCTGTATAAGAGTTCCCGTATTAAAGGTACGTACAATCAATCATACACGCTGGAGATTATAAAATTTGATACAATCACACGGCAATACGACACCATAACAGCATCCACTACCATACCTGAACCGGTTGAACTCGATTCTGTGTGGTTTGAAACCGATCCGGGGATGGAAACAAAAGGCAGGATTTGGATCAGGCTCAGTGATGACGGTTCAAAGGCAAATTACTACAGGCTATTGTATAAGCGAAAGGGCAAAGACAGCCGCTATGTAGCAACCAATATTTCAACATTCAACGATGTGATGATCAACGGAAAAACCGCTGAAATGGGATTTCTGCGGGGTTATTCCAGTCTCGCTGATGTGGAGAAAGAAAATTACTTTGAAAAAGGCGATACAGTGAGTATTAAGTTTTGCACTATTGATAAGGAGCAGTTTGATTTCTGGAATGTATACCAGAGCAAAGTTATTGCATCAGCCAATCCCCTGGCCACAAGCAATAATCTTCTGAAATCAAATATTAAGGGTGGTTTGGGAATGTGGACCGGTTACGGAGCCACCTATTACCTTGTTATCGTGAAATAAAAAAATCCGGACCCCGAGAGGCCCGGATTGAAGATTCATTGGTCAGGTTTATTTATTTTACAGGTGTCTGTGGACCTACATGGCCAAGATTTAGATCATATTCAGCATTCAGGTTATCGATAAAATCGTTCATTGAAACATAGAAATTATCGAGTTCCGAGTTAACATAGGTTTCCATATCTACTGTTGAACCATCGGAATAAACGAATCTGAGTGCAGGGTAATATTCTGTAGTTTCATAATATTCATCATATTCTGATTCTACATATGCTTCGGCTTCTGCTATTTTGGTGTTGGAATCCCGGTAAATGACAACCAGCTTGGCGAATTGGTTGATAGCATCTACTTCGGCCTGTGCACGTTCTTCATCGCCCAGTGTTTCGTTTTCATCGAGAGCCCAGATGGCATCGCCCAGTCCTTTTATATCAACCTGGCCGGTAACGTTCAGATTCATCAAAATCAGGTGGGCATTAGCGTTTTTAACGATTTCTTCAAAATGTACTGTTGTTTCAGTCCATGTGTCGTAATCATTGGAGTAGGTCTCTTCGGTGGTATTGTTATCAATGTTTTCTTCGCTCCAGTTACCTTTAGCAGCAATGTACGTTTCAAAAAGGATATCGGATTTAAGTTTCAGCGTGTTGGTCCATGATGCGCTTGTATAGGGACTGTGAACGGCTGTTGTTGTAAAGCTGAAATCATCAACAAAAACACTTACAGTTACTTTGGTAGGCATACCATTGCTCTGGTAGGAAGCAGCAAAACTCATTCCGGCAACTGATGCATCATTGTATTTGAGGTCAACTTTTATGCTTGCAGGAAGCTGGGGATCAAGACCTTCAGGCCAGTCAGAAACCGGATCAGTGATATCAACAACTTTGAAATTGTTAATGGTTAAAGTAGCTGTATTTGTGATATCGGTTTCCTTACCCGGAAATTCGAATACAACCTGGTCGGCCAGGTCAGTCCTGTCGAATTCCTCTGTTTCAAAATTATAGGTGTACCTTCCGGCAATGGAATCGAATAAATCACTGAAATTTACAGGGTCTTCGTAAAACAATTCTTCAGTTGCTTTCAGACTCTGGAATACTGCCGGTGCAGCTGATTTATCTTTAAGTTTACTTACGGCTGACAGGGGAGTCAGTACAGGATTCATAGCATAACTGCCACCGGACTGAAGATTACTGAAATTCTGTAAAACTTGCATACCGGTTGAGGATGTCATAGCATCCAACTGATCAACAAAAGCGACAGCATTGTCTTCAACTTTTGCTTTGCTTTCTTCAGGTGTTTCGGTTGTGTACTTTGCGTCATAGGGACTTTTTACTTCATCTTTTTTACAGGCGAAAAAGAAAGTAACAGAAACCAGTGAGATTAACAACAAACTTTTTTTCATGTTTATTTTAGTTATTGGTGAAAGAAAAAATACAGGTTCATATACGAGTAAATGTTAAAATCTGTTGCATGAAATGCTGTTTCTCTGATTTATATCCTGTTTATACGATTGATTTTCTGCTTACTTTTATATAAAATATCCACATTAACCATTTTATATATGATTAAAAAAATTGTTCTCCCACTGTTGGTTTTGCTTACTGCATGCCAAAACCGGCAACAAACCAGCACAACAACAAATAACAAACCTTATGTAATGGAAAGTACAATCTCGCAAACCATCGATTCGTTGGTTCAGGTTTTTGGCGATGCCAGTAAGATGCGTATTGAAAAAGGCGTCAGAAATGCGGCTTCTTTCTGGAAAGAAAGTGATGGTGACAACCAGGCATTTTCCGATTACTGCAAAAAGAATTTTGTGGGTGATACGGTGGAACTGGCTAAATTATTTGACAGGATTTCTGCCAATTTCGAGACAATCTCCGGCAGTTTCAATACAATTACACTTGGACTGATGCGTCCCCTTCACCTGGATATCGGTGAAGTATTGCCTGTGGATGAAGCATTCGGCACCTATAATCCTTCAACTCATTTTACTGATGATTTTTTCGGAAACAAAATCGCTTTTACGATTGCCTTGAATTTCCCCTATTACTCGCTTGAGGAAAAGACAACTCTTGGTCCGCAGTGGTCAAGGAAGCAGTGGGCCTATTCACGGTTGGGAGATGTATTTGATTCACGGGTGCCTGCAGAAGTCAATCAATTGGTTGTGAATGCCAATACTCGTTCGGAAGTGTATATCGCCGATTACAATATTTACGCCGGAAAACTGGTGAATAACGAGGGTAAAACTCTTCTTCCTGCCGATATGAAACTCCTGAGTCACTGGAATATCAGGGATGAAATTAAAACAAACTACGGAGATCCCGCAGGACTTGCCAAACAGCAGATGTTGTATGAGGTAATGAAGAGGATTGTTTCACAGGAAATTCCCAAGGTTGTTATCAATTCCGATAAGTATACATGGAATCCTTACACTAATAAGGTAATGGAAGGAACCAGCGAAGTTAAAGCGGAAGCTGAACCGTCAACACGGTATGATGTGCTTCTTGAATTCTTTCATGCACAGCAACAGGTTGATAAATACTATCCTCATCAGAATACCTATATTCTCAGGAATTTTGAAGGCGATATGGAGATTCCGCTTGCTGACGTTGAGGCTTTGTTCACCGGTTACATGACATCACCGCAGGTTCAGAAAGTGGCTGATGTGATAAAGAAACGTCTGGGCAGGAACCTGGAACCATTTGATATCTGGTACGACGGGTTTAAAACAAGAACTTCAATTCCGGCAGAAACCCTGGATAAGATAACAAGGGCAAAATATCCGAATACGGAGGCTGTTCAGAACGACCTGCCGAATATTCTTGTGAAGCTTGGATATACAAAATCACGTGCAGAACAAATTACATCAAAGGTAAAAGTAGAGCCGGCAAGAGGTTCGGGACATGCCTGGGGTGCTGAATCAAAGGATCAGAAATCGCTGCTAAGGACAAGGATTTTCAGCAACGGTATGGATTATAAGGGCTATAACATTGCGGTGCATGAATTCGGGCACAATGTGGAACAGACGATTGACCTGCAGGATATCGATTATTATTTTCTGAAAGGCGTTCCGAACACAGCTTTTACAGAAGCTCTTGCTTTTTCATTTCAGAAAAATGACCTGATGTTGCTTGACATGAAGGATAGCAATCCGCTTCAGGAGTATTACAATGATCTGGATAACTTCTGGGCCCTGTACGAGATCATGGGTGTATCGATGGTGGATATCGGCACCTGGAAGTGGTTGTATGAAAACCCGGATGCAACCGCAGTTCAGTTGAAGGATGCTGTAAATACAATAGCAAAAGATGTCTGGAACAAGTACTATGCACCGGTATTCGGCATTAAGGATCAGCCGATCCTGGGCATTTATTCACATATGATCAATGCCCCGCTGTATTTGCCGAATTATGCGTATGGACATATCATTGAATTCCAGCTGGCCGGTTACCTGAAAGGTAAGAACTATGCGAATGAAATTGAACGCATTTATCGCCAGGGCAAACTGATTCCGCAGCAATGGATGCAGGGTGCCGTAGGTTCCAAACTCTCCGCACAGCCAATGCTTGATGCAGCAGAGGAGGCGCTAACCAAGATCCAGTAGGCTGCGATTTAGCTCCCTATAGTCTCTATCGTCCCTATCGTCCCTAAAATAAAAAACCGTCTCTCAAGACGGTTTTTTGTTTTATCAGAATCCACCCGGTCCGTGATCATGATAACCACCCTGAGGTCCGCCGGCCGGAGGTCCACCACCCGGCCTGAAACCTCCCGGAGGCATGCCCGGAGGAGGTCCGCCGGGGAATGTCCTGCCCGGTTCCTGTTTTTCCTGGGGAGCACCACGACTTGACCGTAAATTATAAGTAAACAATACAAGGAAATAACGTTTATAGGCGTTGATCCTGGTATCGGTCATGCTGGTAGCCGTTACAGATCTCGAAATACTCTGATTCTGGTTAAGAATGTCATAGGCACCTAACCGCACTTCAGCCGCCTTACTTTTCAGAAACTTCTTCCCTATACTGGCATTCCATACAAAGTACTGTTCGGTGTAATCATCGTTCATTTGTGATCCCTTGTTATACTGTCCAACGACATCCGTATTAAACACTATACCTTTCCACAGGATCAGGTTAAGTTTGGCACTGGCTGACTGATACCAGTATATTTTCCTATCCATGAAATCAAGAGAATATTTGGTGATGCTGTAATTGGAGGTATATGATACAGTAAAATCAACATTTGAGCTGATGTTGCTTGTGATGATGAGGCTGTTCATCAATGAATAATTGTTGGAGCGATTGATCAGAGTCTGTGCAAACTCTGGTGTCTGGTTATAATTAAAACCATTTACAAGGCTGACGTTACTTTTAATCGGCTTCACAAAGTAACTCAGGTTAATCATTGAATTCAGCTGGTACGAATGATCCAGGTTTACAGGATATGAAAGCTGGCTTCCGGGGTAAAGAGTTACGTCAATGCCATCAGGCCTCAGGAGCGTATCGTTCTGGGCATAAATGGTCTTATTTGAAATAATGTTCTTTGCATACTGTCCTCTCACAAATACGAAAGCATTAAAACCTGAAGTCGGATTGGCATAGGAGAAATTTGACATCAAATTGTGTGAGTATTCCTGCTTCAGGAAAGGATTACCTGTTCTGATCTTTCTCCTGTCGGAATTATCAATTGCATTTTGTAACTCAGTTATTGAAGGCACGTCGGTTTCTGTACGATAGAACACCCTGAGGTTACTGATTGCCGAAAACTTATAATTCAGCATAAGGTTAGGAAGAAAGCTCTGAAAAGTTTCGTTCACTTTGGCCTGTTTCGGAAAATCCTGCTGGCCTTTCAGGTCTGAACGCTCATAGTTCAATCCCACCATAAGATTCAGGTCCTTTTTATTATACAGCCAGGATAATCCCACGCGGTTAGCATACAGGTTATTGTTGTAAACATTGGAAAGGGAATCCATGGAATTTGATTTATGATTCTCGGGATCAAGGGCAAAAACTTTTCGACTGTTATCGCTGCCCCTGAAATTATTGTTGTAGTTAAACTGTAACTGGCTGAATTTTCCAAGGGGTTCAGTGTAGTTGAAATTGGTATTTAAGTTTAGATTATTGGTAAGCCCGTCAATTAACTGGTTATCCGGAATAGTGTCAACTGTTGCGAGGTCAGTGATGTCATTATTTCTCTTATCGTAAGAAACCGATGACCGTATCGAGAGGGTCCTTCCTTTCTTCACAAACTTATGCCTCCAGGTAAGGTCATTACCAAGGTTATATCCCAGGTTATCTGAAAAAGTCTGTTCAATACTTTGAGAATTAATATCACCTCCTGAGATCAGGCTTTGTGAAAATGAATTGTTCGAATTATCCTGCAGACTGAACCTTGGAACAATCACCATTGAATTCATGGAGTCGATATTGTACTCGATTCTCATATTCAGTCGGTGGTTCTGGTTTTTCGAAGTGGTATAAGCCGAATCCTGTTCGAAGTTTCCCTGGTCAATTAACAGGTATTCAATATCCTTATTGGTGATCCGGGTTGTAGAAGATGTGTTGTAAAAATAGCTTCCTGAAACCGATATTTTTTTACCCCAATTATCTATATAATTGAAACCTAATGAACTGTTTTTACTGATACCACCCCAGTCACCGAAGCTTCTTCCGCCCCAGCCGGTCCGCATGGATCCTCCTGAAGTGGCACCAATAAGGTCCTGCATGGCAAAATTCGACTGATTTATGTTATTGGTCATACCGCTGAAAGTAAACCGTTGTTGTCCCCTGAAAAGGTTAAAACTTCCTCCAGCCAGGTATTTATCATCGAAATTGGTACCTCCGGTAAACTTACCGAATGAACTGAATTTGCTGCTTTTTTTGGTTATAATATTGATTGTCCGTGATGATTGTCCATCATCAAACCCTGTCAGTTCGGCCTGGTCGCTCAGCTTATTGAATACCTGCACCCTGTCAATAACCTCTGCAGGCAGGTTTCGAAGTGCAACTGAAGGATCATCGCCGAAGAAAGGTTTCCCGTCAACAAGTACTTTTTCCACTTTTTCACCACGGGCACTCACTGTTCCGTTTTCAACGGTAATCCCCGGCATCTTTTTCACAAGATCTTCAGCGTTGGCATCCTGCGTTACTTTGAATGATTCGGCAGTCATAACCGTTGTGTCACCTTTCTGAACTGCTGTTCCCTGGCCTACAACAACGACTTCCTTCAGCATTTTGCTGGCCATTTCAAGTGTAAAGGTTCCGAGGTCGGTCACCTGTTTTGTCAGGGTTATTTCCTGCCTGATTTTTTCATAATTGATGCTCTGAATAGTCAGATGATAGGCTTTCTTTTTAAGGCCTGTAAGCAGAAATTTCCCGTCCACATCGGTAGTCCCTGCTACACGATTGGTTGTATCCTTAACATCGGTGAGGAATACAAAAGCGCCGATAACCGGTTGATTGTCGGTTTTGTCAATGATTTTGCCGCTTACTTTATAGGATTGGGCTGAAACTGTGCCGATTCCGATAAGACCAAAAGAGAGAAAAAAGAATGTTTTTTTAAATAAAAGGGTAAAAAAAGATAATCGATCTTTAGCCATACAAATAGTATTAGTTGAAGTTCGGGTTAAAGGTAGATTTGCAAACCAACCGGTACAAAAATATTATACAAACTCATGTATTTTATAGACATAAAAGCAAATTCACTATATTTATGCCTATGCTTAAACAGGTATTTCTTGTTGGTTTTGGCGGCTTTATCGGCAGTGTCGCAAGGTTCTTCGTATCAAGGCTTAACCTGCGTTATGATATATTATCTATACCGGTTGGCACCCTTACTGTTAATGTGGTAGGAAGCTTTATCATCGGGTTTCTGACAGGCATTTCAGTAAAAAGCAACCTGCTTTCTACAGAATGGCGACTTTTCCTGATGGTCGGTATCTGCGGGGGATTTACAACATTTTCGAGTTTCAGCAACGAGAACCTGATGCTGATGCACAACGGACAATACGCTGCAGTTTTGCTTTATACATGCCTGAGCGTTATCCTGGGATTTGCCGCCGTATACCTGGGATATGCAACCACTAATTCTTTATAACTATGGAAACCACAGACCGTAGTGCGTTGAAAATCCATATCAGTTCAACCGATAAAATGGGTTCAAAGCTTTTGTATGAATACATTGTACATCAAGCGAAAAACAAAGGTATCACTGGTGTTACGGTTTACCGGGGTATCATGGGGTACGGGGCCAGCAGCAGTCATATAAGCACCTCGCGGTACTGGGAACTCACTGAAAAGCTTCCGGTTGTAATTGAGATGATTGATGTAACCAAAGTATTGGAAGATTTTTGTACTTTTCTTACGCCCCTGCTTGAAGAAACGAAGAAAGGTGTGCTGGTGACCATTGAACCGGTGAGGGTGGTTTACCAAAAAGCAGGTTTGAAAAAATCAGTTTGAACGCTTCGCTGTTTGAACTCAATGCTAGGCGAAGTCTCCGACAAATATTTAAAAGAATTGTACCGTTCAGACGAAGTCGGAGACTTCGCCTAGCATTCTTGCAAGGCTTAGCCCTTTGAATAATTTCTTCAAACTTTTTTTAAACTTCATCCTCAAACCCTATCAAACCCTATCAAACAAGGCTCCTGCCACACATCACAGCCATATTCTCCCCATCCACCGCCGACGAAACAATTCCTCCTGCATATCCTGCTCCTTCACCCGCTGTGAAAAGGTTTTTGATTTTAACATGATTCCCGTTGTCCGGATCACGCGGAATTCGTACTGGTGATGAAGTCCTTGATTCCACCCCTACAATAACCGCATCGCGGGTGAGAAATCCTTTCATTTTCCTGTCGAACATCCTGAACCCTTCCTGCAGGTTTCTTTTCATGAAATCAGGAAGCCATTCGTGCATTGGCGAAGCTATGGTTCCTGGCAGATAGGAACAAACCGGCAAATTTTGCGAGGGCCGGCCTGATACAAAATCAGTAAGTCGCTGGGCCGGGGCGGATTGCCCTTTATGCGTCTGTTTATATGCCTTCTGTTCAAGCAATTCCTGGAGATGGACACCTGCCAATCCCTGCATATTCTGGTACGACCGGAAATCTTCAGGATTTACCTGCACAACGATACCAGAGTTGGCAAAAGGGGAGTTCCGCTTTGAAAGCGACATGCCGTTTACAACAATCTCATAATTAGCTGTAGCTGAGGGAACAATTTGCCCACCGGGACACATGCAGAATGAATACACACCGCGGCCATTCACCTGTTCAACCTGGCTGTAACTCGCCGGCGGCAGGTATTTATCCTTGCGGCAGTGATACTGTATATTATCAATCAGTTCCTGCGGGTGTTCAACCCTTACGCCCATGGCAAAGGCTTTGGATTCGATCTGAATTCCTCTCGACTGAAAAAGATAATACACATCCCTGGCAGAATGCCCTGTTGCTAAAATATAAGCCTTACCAGTTACCTTTTCGTTCTTATCGGTAAGCACATGAGTAATTTTGTCGCCCGAAACACCTATGTCCGTTACCCGTGTATTGAAATTCAGAATGCCACCTGCATTTAGTATTGTTTTCCGCATATTGGCGATAACAGTAGGGAGCACATCCGAGCCTATATGAGGATGGGCTTCATAAAGCACACTTTCATCAGCACCGTGCAGATAAAAAATTTCTAGTATACGGTTGATATCACCTCTTTTCTTTGAACGGGTGTAAAGCTTGCCGTCGGAAAAAGTCCCGGCTCCGCCTTCGCCAAAACAATAATTGGAGTTCTCGTCGAGGATATGGTTGCTTTCGAGCATGTCGATATCCTGTTTCCGCTCGTGCGCCTGTTTTCCCCTTTCGAGAATCACAGGTTTAAACCCCAGTTCAATAAGCCTTAAGGAAGCAAACAACCCGGCAGGACCGGTTCCAACTACAACCACTTCGGGTTTTGAGGATACGTTCTGATAGTTAAAAGTATTTTCAACCGGTGAAGAAGGTTCTTCACCTATAAATACCTGGAAGGTCAAATCCATCTTAATATTTCTGCCGCGGGCATCAATTGATTTACGGATAATACGGATGAAGCTGATCTCGTCTTCGCTTATTTCCAGAGCCCGGGCAACTGCAGGTTTGTATAATTCTTCCGAGGAAGATTCGTAAGGCGATAATATAAGGGACAGTTCTTTTTTCAATGAATGAGGTTTAAAATAAGCTGCAAAATTACTCAAAATGCAGACTTACCATAAACATCCTTGAATTAAGCTTGTCGATAACGTGTGTATAAATCGCATCCGGTCCTTCAGGTACATTCGTTTTCAAAACATTTGTCACTCCTACCGAATATTTCAATTCAATGGAGATTTTTAAGGTGAAGTCTAGGTAAAAGTCAAATCCAGTCCCTAATTCATAATACAAATCGAAAGGTTTCAGTAGAACCAGGTTGTTTTCTTTCCTCGATCTTCCCCATGTTTTCTTAGTTGCAGCAAGGTCAACCCGCATGTTAGCTCCTGAAATGAGGTATGGCCTGAAATTGCTGAAGCGTTTTGATTTATATTTCACAAGAAGGGGAAACTCAAGGAAATTCGATTCGATTTTTAAAGGGATATCCCGCGGATCGATGGAAGTGTTTTTAGTTACAAAATTGATTTCTCTTACACCGCCGAAAGCAATTCCGGGTGTAAACCGCAGGTCGAAGTTTTTTGCAAGTCTGAGGTTTGAAATGGCATGCACGTGAAAACCGGGACGGAGTGTGCTGACTTCGGTGTAAATTCCCGAATCAACGGCCATCTGACTATGCTTTATATTGAAATCCATCGTGTTTACTCCGAGTGAAAACCCGAAATGGAGCCAGTCGTCATCATGATTTGGACTGCGCAGCACAACCTCTTTTTGCGCTTGAGCCTGAAGAAGAATAACAGAAAAGGCAATGAAAAAGAATGTCCGTTTCAAATGTTCTTTATATAGTGTTCAGGTTATAAACGGGTAAGCAACAAAAATAGTCTATTAAATGAGAAAACCTTTACAACCTTATTTAGTATTTTAGCTGCCCTAAAAATTACAGCAATGTACAGTGTTCAGTATCTACATGATTTCACAGCCCATGTATTCATGAAAATGGGATGCAGCAGGGAAGATTCGGTAAAGATTGCCGATGTGTTTCTTGCAGCAGAATTGAGGGGGCTTCCGTCTCACGGTATGATCCGGATCAAGGATTATTTCCAGCTCTGGAAAGCCAACCGGATCAATGTAAAGCCAAACGTACGGATTGTTCATGAAACGCCGTCCACCGCAGTTGTCGACGGAGACGGGGCTGTCGGGATGGTTGCTGCCACAAGGTCAATGGAAATTGCCATAGAAAAGGCACAGAAATCAGGCAGCGGCTGGGTTTCAACCCGGAATTCAAATCATTACGGAATAGCCGGCTATTATGCCATGATGGCGTTGAAACACGATATGACAGGAATGTCGATGACCAATGCAAACCCACTTGTAGCACCCACTTTCTCAGTAAGTCCGATGCTTGGAACCAATCCCATTGCAGTAGCTATTCCGGCGGGAAAACAGCCTCCTTTTGTGGCTGATTTTGCCACTACGCCCATCGCACGGGGGAAACTGGCTGTTGCTGAAAAGAAAGGGGAAAAAGTTCCGCTGGGTTTTGTACAGGATAAGGAAGGGTCGCCCACTGATGATCCCGCCATATTAAAATCGGGCGGTTCCATGCTTACCCTCGGTGGTGATTATGTTCATGGCAGTCATAAGGGATTTTGCCTGAGTGCCATCGTGGATATTTTCTCAGCGGTCTTCTCGGGTGCCAATTTTGGTCCCTTTGTACCTCCTTCAGTTGCCTATCTCCCTGTACTCGAGAAAAAAGTAGGGGAGGGAACCGGTCACTTTTTCGGAGCCATGCGCATTGATGCATTCCAGGATGCCGAATCGTTCAAGTCCTCTATGGATGAGTGGATAACCACATTCAGAAATGCAAAGCCGGCAAAAGGTCACGATAAAGTGATTATTCCCGGTGACCCGGAGCGTGAAAAAGAGCAGAAAATCAAAGCCGAAGGCATATCCGTTCTCAATGCCATTGCGTGTGAGATGAAGGAAATTGCAATTGAGCTCGGGGTACCGTTTGAAATCAGTGATTAGTGACTGGTAACTGGTGACTGGTAACTGGTGGTTCGTTCGGCTAAGGCTCTGCCTTAGTCGACTTATCTAATCAGGCTCCGCCTGATTGAATTAATTACTTTCAGGCACAGCCTGAAAAGATATATACGACCGAGGTAGAACCTCGACCGAACGGGGGCGAAATCCTTCAAACAGATACCACATATATGATTAAAGCCATAGAATCACACCGCAGCATTCGCAAATACAAAGCGGACCCAATAAGTGATGAGCTGCTGAATACAGTGCTGACAGCAGGAACACGCGCGTCCACAACCGGGAACATGCAGGTTTACAGTATTATTGTTACAACAGGCCAGGAGCTGAAGGAAAAGCTGTGGGAGGTGCATTTTAAACAGAACATGGTAAAGCAGGCACCTGTTGTTCTAACTTTTTGTGCCGATTTCAACCGGTTCAATAAATGGTGCCGCCACAGGAAAGCAGAGCCAGGGTATGACAATTTTCTGTCTTTTATGACGGCTGTAATTGACGCCCTTCTGGCTGCGCAAAATTGTTGCCTGGCCGCTGAGGAAAACGGACTGGGTATATGTTACCTGGGTACCACGACTTACAATGCAGATAAAATTATTGAAATACTTGATCTTCCTGAGGCCGTAGTTCCAGTTACAACCGTAGTTATGGGCTACCCCGATGAGTTACCGGGACTCACCGACCGATTGCCGGTGGAAGCAGTAGTACACTTTGAGAAGTACAGTGATTATTCAAATGATGATATTGACAGGCTTTACACTGAAAAGGAGGCCCTGCCCTTAACCGCAAAGCTTCTGCAGGAAAACAACATGGAAACCCTTGCACAGATATTCGCCCACAGGCGGTATACAAAAAAGGACAATGTGACGTTTTCCAACAAGTACCTGGAGGTGATAAGGAAACAGGGGTTTATGAATCAGTGATCAAGGCCGTCATTGCGAGGAGCGTGACAAAACTCTGATTATACCGATATTTTAAAGTCGACGAAGCAATCTGCCCGCACAGGCAGAGCGCAACAAAGAGTGCTACACCGGTGCCTCTCTTTCTTGGCAATGGTCTTCCTGTTCAGGCAGATTACTTCGTCGCATTAATTATTAACTATAATCAGTTATATTCCAAGCTCCTCGCAATGACGGCTGTAGTTCGCTGTTTATAACTCTCCCCTTAATTTAAAAACTGCACTAGGAATTCTCATTGGAAATATTGTATCTTTAGTCGTCAAATATGACTTTTAATACCGTTGGAATTTTGTTTACGGTATAAATAAAATTTAAAATGTTATATATGAAAGAGCTGATCATTAAGAAAACGCCCAATACTCCCAGCGTAACCTTCAATCCCGAAACCGGTGTTATGAAGCTGGAGGGCCGGTCGATTCCCGAAAATCCGGGAGATTTCTATGATCCTATTATTGAATGGCTCGAAGAATATTTTAAGAATCCGGTTGAAACGACAAATTTTGAAATGAGCCTTGAATATGTAAACAGCGGGTCATCAAAATACCTGCTGGGCATTTTCAGGATATTAAAAAAGAAGCATGACGAAGGTAAGCTTGTTTCAATCAACTGGTATTATGAAGAGGATGATGAAGCCATTTTCAGCCTTGGCGAACATTACCGCAACACTGTAAAAGTACCTTTCAAGCTGATCGAGTATATTTAACAGCCGGGTCTTACTTTTCAACCGAACACTTATTCATCACCACATCCAGAAGGTATCCCGTGCAGATACCTTTAATTGTAATACTGCTTCCTTTTCGTATAAGGGAAACATCATTCGATTTCAAATCAAAGCCGCATATGACGCCCCCGATGGCATCCGGCTCTTTCAGGTAAACCGAAATACCCAGGCTGTCCTCTGATATGGACTCCACCATCCCGTTTACGCTGATAACTTTATTCAGATACTGTGTATTGGCAGCGGCTTCATTGCTGTCGAATGCGGCGATTAGTTCAGATGCCTTAAGTTCAAAATCCGCCTTCCTTGCCGATACATTGGTGTCAGCTTTTTTAAATGTATAATTCCAAACAAGGGCGGCTGCAATAAAAGCTAAAACAACTCCAATAACAAGAAGACGGATTTTCGGTTTCATGGGAGTAAGTATTTAATTGGATTGATAAGGTGCTTCAACATTGACAGTGACTTCCTTTGCTATTTTATTTTCAACAAGGGCAGGAATGATGATATTATAATCAGCAGGTTTTACAGTAAACTGAGCTTTTGCTGTAACAGTGCCGTTTTTTACTTCTATGGTACCTTTGGTTGAAACGGGCTTTGTCACGTTGTGAATGGTAAGATCTCCTGAAACATCTGCCGTATAGGTACCGTCTTTCTTATAATTGATCTCGCTGTTATTGTTGATTTTTCCGTTGAAGCTCGATTTCGGGTATTTATCCGACTCAAGGTAGTTTTCATTAAAGTGTTCCTGCATAAGGGCTACTTTGAATTCAAAGCCTTTAATCAGCACATTGAATGCCAAAGTTCCTGCTGTTGGATCCAGAATACTGACAGCCTGTTTATTATGAGCTTCAATATTCTCCAGGGGAGTAGTGGCGCTGAACCAGATATGGCTGTTTTTCGATATAAGTTTCTGGCTGAACCCCATCTGGAATGACGCCAGCAACATCAATAGAATGAATGATTTTTTCATACACTAAAGTTTTACAGATTATTTTAAAGCAAAAACGCGTGATATATTGAATCCAAGATGGACTCCGGCATTTCGCCAGTCACCGGTAGTTTCGCCGATAAATCCTTTTTCAATCATGGCCAGAGAATTGGTAAACATGATGGTGAAAACATGACCTCCGGTCTCGATGTCAACACCGATAGAAAGCGGATTATAAGTTTTTTCAGTCCTGTAATCATGAAATGGCGGTAGAATGTAATAATACTCAGCATTCAATGAAAACCGCTTGGTAAGTTTAAATCGTGCCCCTGCACCCATAGCATAGGTGTCATTCGGGTCGAGTTCGGTGCCTACCATATTCCGGTGAACCAGGGTAGGATTTAGTTCCAATGAAAACCGCTCGCCGAATTTCCGGGCTACAAGCAACTGGTGGACATAACTCACCCTGTCCCAGTCGTTAAGTTTTCCTTCGCCTGTCCATTTTAATGTATTCATGGCTATGCTGCTGAACCACGAAACGGATACGGGCATATTCCTGTCTCCTTTCGACTGGCGGAGAAGGGAGAATTTCAGGAATCCGTCATAGGTCTTCTCATAGGTACCTCTTCCTATGCCAACCATGATCCAGTTGGTAATACCATATTCAAGGCTGAAATGAATGTTTGCCTGGTCAAGGCCCCACAGGTTATAGGCACCGGTGTTCAGTTGTCCGAACCGGTGATTGATCCTGAAATCAAGTTGCCCGGCGGGCATGCGCTCGATCGAATGGCCGTTGATAATTCGTGTTGATTTAAATGTAGCAGTAGCATACTCTGTACCTCCGCCGGTGGCCTCATTAAGCAGTTGGTCGATATCCTGGGCGAAGAGGGACAGGGGAAGAAGAGCTAGGAAAAGTGTGAGTATTTTCATGGTAAATCGGTATTCGGTGTTCGGTGTTGTTTATTGGGACCAATGTGACCTATGAGACCTATGCGACCGCAGGCATCCAGTATCCAGTATCCGCTTCGGCAAGCTCAGCGACCGGGGTCTTATATTATCGAATGGCATGACTTCGACAAGCTCAGTCATGCTGTTTTTATCCAGTATCCAGCATCCAGTATCCAGCATCCAGCATCCAGTATCCAGCATCCAGCATCCAGTATCAGTTATTCGCCGCTCCGTTCCTCACCCAAATCTTTATGGTTGAAATGGTGCAATCATCGAGCTTGGCAGCGCCCTGGGGCATCGGAACATAGCCCTGTGAATGGGCCATGGTTCCAACCAGTTTTCCGTCATCAGCGCGTGCTTTCACGTCGGCATAATCCTGCAGTTTCACATTTCCGCCAAGCGCCGGAGCTGCTGAATTGCTGTGGCATGAAAGGCAGTACGATTGAAGAATAGGTACAACCGATTGTGCATAAGTAACATTGGCAGTATCACAGGCATTCCCTGTGTCGGGGTAAAGGAACTCCTCGCTGTCATAATAACATCTTGAAAGCAGAACGACTGAGATAAGGAAAAGGAAAATGGCAACTGGTTTCATAGTATTCCATTGAGCGTTGTTGATGCTAATTGTTTAAACCGCCCTGTGCGATCCATTTATCAATAGTGGCCACACTGCAGTCATCAAGTGAAAAAGTGGGTGGCATGGCGGTAAAACCATTAAGTCTTTTAATGGATCCCTGAAGTACCGATGTGCCGTTCCTCTGGCTTTTCACTACGGCATCCACACCGGCATACGTAGAGAGGTTTACATTTCCGCTTGCAAGAGAAGAATTGTGGCAACCGGTGCAATTGGCTTTCAAAACAGGGGTTACATCAGCCGTGAAGCTCATGGTTCCTGCTGTATCGCATACTGCTGGCGGGCAATCCGTGTTCTCAGCACCGGCCAGTATCCATTTCCGGAGAGCGTCTTTTTGGGCAGCTGTCATGGCAGGCCTGGGCGAAGGAGGCATCCTGTCTTCACCCGAAGCATTCATCACCTGGTAAATCTGGCTGCTTTGAGGGTTATTGGCCACTACACCTTTTCTGATTGAAGTATAATCGATATATATTTTACCTTCTTCGTGGGTTGCAGCATCATGACACCCTGTAACACCGCAGCTTGAAAGCATCATTGGCAGAATGTCCTGTACAAAACATACCTCGTCGGCAACCGGGGGAGGTGTGGTTGTATCTGTCGGTGATTTACATGTTGTATTTTTAGCACCCTGCTGAATCCAAACCTCTATAAGACTTCTTTGCAGGCGAGTCAATGGTTGGTCAGGAGGCATAAAGTTCTCACCGTTCACGTTTGTTATTACCTTGTAAAGCTTACTTCCTCTTGGATCACCGGGTTTAACAGCTTCCATAATGGAGGAATAGTCTGTTGCCAAAAAACCTTCCTGGCTTCCGTCATGGCATCCCGACATTCCGCATGATGTTTGGATGATTGGCAAAACCTGTGTCTGAAAACAAACTGTATCCAGATCGGCTACAGTAACAGGATCATGCGTACAGGAAAACAAAAGGATCGGCAGGAAAACGGGGATGGTAAAGGGGTATAAATCAACAAATTTGATTTTCATGTGAAACGTTTTGTAAGTATAAACCCTTAGTCAATTAAACAAACAATACAAAATGAACGTTGTTCAAATTTATATATTTCATGCAAAAATAAAAAATCCGGCAGGTTTCTGCCGGATTTGGATGGTAACAAATCGGTTACAATTATTTAACTGAGTTCATATGAACGATCATATCCAGCAGTTTGCATGAATAACCCCACTCATTGTCATACCATGCAACGATCTTAACAAAATTAGAATTCAGCATGATGCCGGCTTTTGCATCGAACACGGATGTGCGGGAATCACCGATGAAATCGCTGCTAACCACTTCGTCTTCGGTATAGCCAAGAACACCTTTAAGTTCGTTTTCAGCGGCTTTCTTCATAGCTGCCTTGATAGCTTCATAATCGGTAGCTTTTTCAAGACGGCAGGTTAGATCAACAACAGAAACATTGAGCGTAGGAACGCGGAAAGACATACCGGTAAGTTTTCCTTTCAGTTCGGGAATAACTTTGGTAACAGCCTTTGCAGCACCTGTTGATGAAGGTATGATGTTACCTGCAGCTGCACGGCCGCCTCTCCAGTCCTTTGCTGACGGACCGTCAACGGTTTTCTGGGTAGCTGTGGTTGAGTGAACTGTTGTCATAAGACCTTCAACAATACCGAAATTGTCATGCAGCACCTTTGTTACGGGAGCCAGACAGTTTGTAGTACATGAAGCGTTAGAAATGATATCCATTTCTTTCTTATAGGTATTGTGGTTTACACCAAAAACGAACATAGGCGTATCGTCTTTGGAAGGAGCGGATAAAATTACCCGTTTTGCTCCGGCTTTAAGGTGAGCCTCGGCCTTGTCGCGGGAAAGGAATAAACCGGTTGATTCAATTACATATTCAGCACCAATCTCATTCCACTTCAAATTAGCCGGATCCTTTTCTGCAGTGACACGAATGGCATTTCCATTTACAACGAGCTTACCGTCCTTAACAGCCACGGAACCTTTAAAACCACCATGAATGGTATCATACCGCAGCATATAAGCCATGTATTCAACATCTATAAGATCATTTATACCAACAACTTCAATGTCGTCACGGAGGAAAGTAGCCCTGAAAGCGAGCCTTCCGATTCTTCCGAAACCGTTAATACCTACTTTTATTTTAGCCATTTTGTACGTTAATTTATTGGTTATGAAAAGAAACTTCTTACTTGGCGAAGGTATTAAAAATCTTGCTTTTTGACAAAAATTAAGGGGGGTTATTCCTTCTTTTGGCGTTTGCCTTCTTTTGTTATTTTGGCAGGTTTATATTTGGCGTCTACCACCCATCCGAATCGGTATGCCACTGAAAGAGTGAGAAAAAACTGGCTGTTGTATTTCGATGCCATGATGGGAATTTTTTTATAGAAAGCATCAAATGTGGCGCTTACATCAATGGCATTTAGCAGGCGGTTTAAAGGGCTGTATTCAAAGCTGAAGCCCAGGTTGGCGTGTGCACCGGGATAGATTGCAAGTTCATTGAATCCTTTCCAGAATGATGCCCTTCCGGCTATACCATAACCATATTGCTGCTGTTGGTTTGGTGAGTATTTTTGTTCGATAGTATAATAACTTGTCGCGTCACCGATAATATAGGTGAGATAAATGGGTTTTGTGATTCCGAGGCTGGGCCCGATGCCATAATAATATTTTATGGCTATGCTACCGCGATCTTCCTTGGAGAAAATTTCACGCTGGAAACCGATCGAAGGTCGCAGATTCACAAAAAGATTCAGCTTGCCCGGAACATACCTCCTGCTGGTGGAATAACCAATCACATCGGGAGCTACTTTGGCTTCTTTGGGATGTTTGATATAGGCGATTTCTATATCATACAATTTTTTGGTAAGATATGTTTTGCGTTTCCCAAAACGATATCCTGCGCCAAATCCGTTGGAATTGAGTGAGAGTGAAACGCTTCTTTCGTTTTGAAAGATCAGTTTTTCCTGGTTATCGAGATCTCCTTGTCCAACAACAATCTGGCATAGCGAAATCAAAAGAAAAATTAGAATATAACTTTTCAATTCACTATGTGGTTAAATCAGATGCAAATATACGATGAAAAGCGCAAGGAAATTATAACAATATTGATGCCAGGTTAAAAATATCTTTTTAACTGTTGGATTTATCCTGCTGCATTTCGGTTGTTGCATCAGAATAAGCCGGGCAAATGTTTTTTGTACCGTTGCAGGATATAGCTGTGATTGCAAGGATTGCAACGAGAACGAGCGAAATGAGGATTTTCTTGATTGTCATGGTGTCACGTTTTACAAAACAAAAATTTTTGACTGTCAGTTTTAATAACAACTTCTAGTACGGAAAATTACAGGCAGAGTTACAGAAAAAATTGTCCATTAGCAATTAACTAAAGAGAAGTTATAATTATTGTGCAGGTGATTTGATTATTTGATACTGGATACTGAATACTGGATACTTGATACTGGATGCTGGATACTGGATAAAAATAGCATGACTGAGTTTGTGGTTACTGAGCTTGCCGAAGTATCGAAGTCATGCCGTTCGATAATATAAAACCCGGTCGCTGAGCTTGCCGAAGCGGATACTGGATACTGGATGCCTGCGGTCCCATTCGTCCCATTAGTCATATTGGTCTCAGTAAACGAACACCGAACAATGAACACCGATTTTTGATTTAAGAAGTTTTTCTAACAGACTTACAGACTACAGACTAAAATACCAAACATCACATATAATAAAAAAGGCTGCCTATTAAGACAGCCCTTAGTTTCATTACAATTACCACCTTATTCCTCGTATTCCTTCAGAATATCCTTTACCATTTCAGGTGAAACACGGCCGTAGGTCTTATCGCCCACCATTACAACCGGTGCCAGTCCGCAGGCACCTACGCAACGAAGGCAGCTTATTGAAAACTTTCCATCAGCCGTGGTTTCTCCAACCTCGATCTTGAGATTCTTTTTGAATTCAGCCAGCACATTCTCGGCACCTCTTACATAACAGGCAGTACCCGTGCAAATTGAAATCGGGTGCTTTCCTTTCGGGATCATCGAGAAGAAACTGTAAAAGGTAACCACGCCATAAACCTTGGCTACAGGAACGCTGAGCTCCTTGGCCACCACTTCCTGAACTTCTGCAGGCAGGTAACCGAATGTATGCTGAGTTTTATGAAGCACGTTGATCAGTTCTCCGGGCTCATTATTGAAAGATTTGCAGATTTCCTTAATGGTATCCACATCTTTCTTTTTCAGTTCAACTTTTATTCTGGACATGTTATTTCTTCACTTAAAATTAAAAACATTAAATGTAAATGATTTTCTTGCTTTTATCTACATAATGTGTATGAAGCAGCTTATGTGATTTTTCACTCATGGGCTTACCCAGGAACTCCTCGTACAGCTTAATGATATACGGGTTTTCATGTGACTTCCGGATTGCCTTGCCTGCATCCTCGCGATAGAGGGCAGCCATCCTTTTCTTGAGTATATCAAAGTTGCCATGGTGTAAGGGCTGTCCGCCACCGCCTATGCAACCACCCGGGCAGGCCATGATTTCAATGGCATGGTAAGAACTCTTACCACTGCGGATGTCTTCGAGCAGTTTACGGGCGTTGCCAAGTCCATGAGCAATGCCGATCTTAATGGGAAGTCCGTCGAAATCGATTGTTGCCTCACGAATTCCGTCCATACCTCTGAGTTCCTGGAAGTCAACTTTCTGAAGAGTTTTCTTGGTGAATACTTCATAGGCTGTTCTTACGGCAGCTTCAATAACACCTCCTGTTGCACCGAAAATGACACCGGCACCGGTTGATTCACCCAGCGGGTTGTCAAAATCCTCATCAGGCAGACTGTGAAAATCAATATTGGCGAGTTTGATAAGGTGTGCCAGCTCTCTGGTGGAAACAGAATAATCCACATCAGGATTTCCGTTCACCTTGAATTCATCACGTGTACATTCGTATTTCTTGGCAAGGCAGGGCATAATGGAAACCACAACCATATCCTCGCGTTTCACGCCAATCTTATCAGCAAAGTATGTTTTTGCAATCGATCCGAACATCTGCTGCGGTGAACGGGCAGTTGAAGGGATTTCAAGCATATCAATAAACTGCGATTCAAAGAAGTTAACCCAACCCGGGCAGCATGAAGTAAGAATCGGCAGGCGAACGGTCTTGTCACCATTCAGATG